>DASPZC010000422.1:0-7358 GCA_035636455.1 Xanthobacteraceae bacterium | reverse complement strand
AGACAACAACTCCAGCGGTCAAACGCTGTCTGTCAGGCCAATCCATGTGGAGAAGCCGTTCTTGCTTCATGAGTTGCTACCCAAGATGGACTAAAACCAACTCGCCAAATTAGCGGCAAGTGATGCTGAGCGCCGATACCTCACAGGGAACACACACTGGCGCGGCAGGATCAATTGCGGGAGAATTGGCGGCGCGCTCGCGCGGGCGGGCAACCGGAAAAGATCGCGGGTCTCGATGTTGACTAAGGTGGCACGTTTGGAACGGCTGGGCGGCTTCCGGCTGCGGGTTCGATTCAATGACGGAAGCGAAGGCGTGCACGACTTCAGTGCGATGGTCGGTGAGCCGGGCCCGATGTTCGAGCCGCTGCGGGACGAGGCGTACTTCGCGCGGGTCTTCCTTGAATTCGGTGCGCCGACTTGGCCGAACGGCTTTGACATTGCGCCCGAGTGGCTCGGCCGCGAAATGGCTGCAGCCGGCGAACTCACGCGAGTGGCGGCGGAGTAGCGCGCGCCGCCTGTGCCCTGATCGCGTCGGTGCCTATTTTCTTTGAGCGACACCGCTTCGCAAACCGTCCCTCACACCACCACCGTCAGCCGCCGCGCCGCGCGGGTGATGCCGGTGTAGAGCCAGCGCTCGCGGCTGTCCGGGAAGGCGAAGGACTCGTCGAACAGCACGACGTCGTCCCATTGCGAGCCTTGCGCCTTGTGGACGGTGAGCACGTAGCCGAAGTCGAACTCGTCGAAATATTTGCGCTGCTGCCAATCCAGTTCCTCGAGCCCGCCGGTGAAACATTCGGCGCGCACCCTCGTCTTCACGACGTCGCCGCGCGCGTTCTCCTCCGGGCGCAGGCGCAGCGCCAGGCTGGCGTTCTTGCGCACCTTGCGCTCCTTCACCATCCACAGGCCGCCGTTGAACAGGCCCTTGGGCCGGTTGTTGCGCAGGCACACGAGCTTGTCGCCGGCGACCGGCAGCGGATCGGTGCGGCCGCGCCGCTCGCGCATGCGCGCGTTATAGGCGCGCCGCGTGACGTTGCGGCCGACCAGGATCTGGTCGGTATCGAGCGCGCGTTGCGGGTCGAAGGCGCCACGCGCCACCACCTCGGTGAGACCGTACGTTCCAGGCGCGAGACGGCGGCCGGCGCGCACCTCCATCGAGAGATGCACGATCGGATCGCCCAGGGCCTGGCGGTGCACCTCGGTGAGCATGGCGTCGGGCTCGTGCGCGGTGAAGAAGCCGCCGCCCTGCACCGGTGGCAGTTGCGCCGGGTCGCCGAGGACGAGCACCGGCGCGCCGAACGAGAGCAGGTCGCGCCCCAGCTCGTCATCGACCATCGAGCATTCGTCGATCACGATGAGCTTCGCGCCTGCCGCGGGCGAGCCGCGCCACAGCACGAAGGTCGGCGTCTCCTCGTCGCGCTCGCGCGGCCGGTAGATCAGGCTGTGGATGGTCGAGGCGTCGGCGCAGCCCTTGCTCTGCATGACGAGCGCTGCCTTGCCGGTGAAGGCGGCGAACAGCACCTCCCCGTCGACCCCTTCCGCGACGTACCGGGCGAGCGTGGTCTTGCCGGTTCCCGCATAGCCGAACAGGCGAAACACCTGCGGCGTGCCCTGCCGGCCGGGCTTCGCCTTGAGCCATTTGGCGACGGCGGTGAGGGCGGCGTCCTGATGCGGGGAGAAGTCGGGCATGATGGGACAGACATCCTGCGCGAAAGGATCGTAGGACGGGCCAAGCTCTGGCCCCGCAACGGCAGCGGGCTCACGCCTCGATGTATTCCGCGATGCTGGTCGGCGCGGGAACGGGCAGTCCATCGGCCTTCAGGCCGTCGATGTGGAAACGGATCGCCTCGCGAATCTCGTTCTCGACGGTCTCCACAGTCGGCCCCGTGGCGATGCAGCCCGGCAAATCCGGAACATAGGCGGAATAATTCCCGTTGGCCTTCTCGATTATGACAGCATAACGCATCACTGTTTTTTACTCGGCCGCCGCCACCTTCGCGATCGTCTGGGCCGGGATGCCCTTCTGGCCGTAGCGTTCCCTGAACGGCTCGGTGTCGATCTCCTCCAGCTCGATCTCACGCCTGAGCACCTTGGCCTTCCACGCCTGCTGCTCCGGCTCGTGCGCGTGGAATTCCGGCATCACCTCCTTGGCGAACAGCTCCAGGCCTTCGCAGATGTGCTCGTGCGAGTTCTTGCCCGCCTGATTGAGGAAGATCACCTGGTCGATGTGCGAGGTCTCGAACTTGCGCAGCTTGCGGCGCAAGGTTTCCGGCGAGCCGACCAGGCCGCCGAGCAGGGCCTGGTCCGCCGCCTCCGGGTTGGCGCGCTTCCACGCCTGGTACTCCTCCCACATGTTGACGGTGCCGGGCGGCGGGCGCTCGCGCGAGTGCGAGGCGCCGTAATAGCGCAGCGCGAACTGGAAGAACGTCGCGCCGTCGGCGCGGCGCCGGGCCTCCTCGTCGGTCGGCGCGCACATGAACATGCTCACCAGCGCGATGTTGGGATTGGTCGGATAATCGGCGAGCTTGTCGAGCCGCTTGGTGATGGCGTTGTAGTAGGAATGGACCCAGGCGTGCGCGGCGTCCGCGCTGACGAATTGAAAGCCGAGCGCACCGACGCCGAACCGCCCCGCCCGTTCGATGGTCGGGAGCTGCGAGCACGCCATCCACAGCGGCGGATGCGGCTTCTGCAGCGGCTTGGGCACGACGTTGCGCAGGGGGAAATTGAAATAGCGACCCTCGTATTCGCAGCCGCCGTCCTTGAACATGCGCAGCACCGCCGGCATCGCGTCTTCCCACACGTCGCGCTTGTCGCCCATGGTGCGGCCGAAGGGCTCGAGCTCGGTGATGCTCGCGCTCTCGCCCATGCCGAACTCGACCCGGCCTTTGCTCAGGAGGTCGAGCACGGCGACGCGCTCGGCGACGCGCGCCGGGTGGCTGGTGGTGAGCTGGATGATGCCGTGGCCGAGACGAATGCGCCGGGTGCGCTGGCTGGCGGCGCCGAGAAAAACTTCGGGCGCCGGCGAGTGGGAATATTCCTCGAGGAAATGATGCTCGACCACCCAGGCGTAGTCGTAACCGTGCCGGTCGGCCAGCTCGAGCTGGGCGAGCGCGTCGTGATAGAGTTTCAGCTCGCTGCCGGGCTGCCACGGCCGCGGCAGTTGCAGCTCGTAGAAAATGCCGAATTTCATCGTCGCCTCGACGCGTTATTGCTTTGAGTCGGTCATAGCAAACCACATGGTCGGGCCGGCCGCCAGCACTTCGCGCGGCCACGCATGCCAGCTCATACCCCGCGGAATTTCGGCGGGCGCTTGGCGTGGAACGCTTCGACGCCCTCGCGAAAATCCTCGGACATGCGCAGCCGGCTGTAGCAATGGCCCTCCAGCTCGATCGCGGTCGACAGCGAGGCGTCCTCGGTGTCGTTGAGGAGCTTTTTCGCCGTGCGCTGGGCGAGCGGCGAGAAGGTGCGCAGCTCGTCCACCAGCGCGTCGGTGGCGGCCTCGAGTCGGGCATCCGGCACGCATTCGGTGGCGATGCCCCAATCGCACGCCTGCTTTCCGGGAATGCGCTTCGAGCGCATGACGAGGTCCTTGGTGCGGGTGATGCCGACGATCTTCTGCAGGCGCGCCGAGCCGCCCGACCCGGGAATCTGGCCCAGCCGCTGCTCCGGCAGCGCGTAGAAGCAGGTCTCGGAGGCCAGCCGGAAATCGCACGCGAGCGAGACCTCGAAGCCGACGCCGAAGCAATAGCCGCGGTTGGCGGCGATCACCGGCTTGGCGCAGCGCGCCGGCGCGGCGATGTTCCAGGCGAGCTTCGCCACGTGCTCGGGCGAGGCCTCGATGAAGCCCCTGATGTTGCCGCCGCTGGAGAAATGCTCGCCGACCGCGCGCAGCACGACGACCCGCACGGACGCCATGTCGTCGAGCGCCTCGAACGCGAGACGCAGCTGATCGCGCTGCGGCATGGAGATGACATTGAGCGGCGGCCGGTCGAGCACGACATCGGCGCGCTCGCGCTCCGGATCGACCTCGACGCGGAACCCATCGAGCGTCGCCAGGCGCGGATCGGCGAAGGTCATCTGTTGCATCATGCAGTTCCTTGCCCACGAGGCTGGCCGGCCGCGCCTTCGGGCGCGTACTCGCCCGCCACGAGCTTGCGGCGCAGCAGCTTGCCGACCGGCGATTTGGGGATCGCCTCGACGAACACATAGCGGCGCGGACGCTTGAAGCCGGCAAGCCCGGAACTGCCGCAGAACTGGTCGAGCGCGTCCGGCTCGACCGCGGCGCGCCGCTTGACGAAGGCGGCGACGATCTTGCCCCAGCGCTCGTCGGCGAGCCCGACCACCGCGACCTCGGCCACCGCCGGGTGCAGCGACAGGCAGCTCTCGATCTCGACCGGCGACACGTTCTCACCGCCGGTGATGATCATGTCGTCGACGCGGCCGGTGACGAACAGATCGCCCTCGGCGTCGACATAGCCGGTGTCGCCGGTGAAATACCAGCCGTTGCGGATCGCCTTGGCGTCGGCATCCGGCCGGCGCCAATAGCCCTCGAACGATTCATCCCCCTTGAGCAGCGCGATGACCTCGCCTTCCTCGCCGGCGCCGGCCAGCTCGTCCGGCGAAGTTGCGCCGAGCTTCGCCACGCAAACCATCTGGTTGATCCCGGCGCGGCCGGCCGAGCCGGGCTTTTTCGGCGCGTGCTGATCGATGGTGAACGTGTAGATTTCCGAGGACCCATAGTGGTTGACGAACAGATCGGGCTTGAATGCCGCATCGAGCTGTTTGAGCAGGCCGTCGGTCATCGGTGCGCCGGCAAAGCCGAGCTTGCGCACCGAACTCACGTCCGCCGCCGCGAAGCGGGGGTGATGCATGAGGTCGTGATAGAGCGTGGGCACCAGATAGAGGTTGGTGATCCTCTCGCGCTCGATCAGCTCCAGCGCGTGGCCGGGCTCGAAGCGGGGCAGGCAGACGAAGCAGCCGCCGACGAGCGACATGGCAAGCAGCGAGCGCACGCCCATCGTGTGGTAGAGCGGCATGACGCCGAGGGTGCGCTCGCCCTGGGCATAGAGGTTCTGCGCCACATGGGCGAGCGCCGCGGCGCGCTCGGCGCGGTGGCGGCGGGGAACGCCCTTGGGCCGCGCCGTCGTGCCGGAGGTGTAGAGCATCACCGAGAAGGCCTCGGCGTCGACCCGCGGCGTCACCGGCTCGGTCTCGGCAGCGACTAGGCTCTCGAACGCGATGTCGCCGGTGTCGGCGATGCCGACCGCGATGCGCGGCCGCGCGTGCGCTTCCTTGGAGCCGGCGATGGCCGCGGCGCACACCGCCTCGTAGACGATCGCCTTGGCGTCGGCGTCGGCGAGCAGAAAGTCGAGTTCCTGCGCGGTCGAGCGCCAATTGACCGGCGTCACGATGATGCCGGCAAACTGGCACGCCCAGTGAACGGTCGCCGCCTCGGCGCGGTTCTGCAGGATGGTGACGAGGTGATCGCCGGGCTCGAGCTCCAGCTCGTCGAAGCCTTCGACCAGCGCGGAAATCTGGCGGTGCCATTGCGCGTAGGTGAGGCGGATGTCGCCGTCGACCAGGGCGAGCGCCTGCGGGTCGCGCGCGACGCTCGCCAGGAAGCTGGTGCCGAGGTCAAGCATCGGCGTGCTCCCGCAATCTGAACGCCGCGTCGAGCGCCGCCGCCACGATCGGCACGTAGCCGGTGCAGCGGCACAGATGCCCGCTCAGCAGCGTCCTGATCGCGTCTTCGTCCGGCGCGGGATTGGCACGGAGATAATGATCGAGCGACATCAGGATGCCGGCCGTGCAGAACCCGCATTGCAGCGCATGATGCCGTCGGAACGCCGCCTGCAGCACGGAGAGGCGGCCGGGCGCCGGCGCCAGGCCCTCGACCGTGCGCAGGCGCGCGCCGTCCGCCTGCACCGCGAGGGTGAGGCACGCGCGCGCGGGCACGCCGTCGATCTCGATGGTACAGGCCCCGCACACCCCGTGCTCGCAACCGACATGGGTGCCGGTCATCCCGAGCACGTGGCGCAGGAAGTCGGTGAGCAGCATGCGCGGCTCGGCCTCGCCTTCGACCGCGCGGCCGTTGACCTCGAACGACACGCGGTGGCGCGCATCGGCGCTCAGGCACGGCATCGCCGGGCCTCCACGATGGTGGCACGACCGAGCCGGCGCACCAGCCCGCGCCGGTAGTCGGCGCTGGCGTGCAGGTCGTCGCGCGCGTCCAGTTTTTCTGCGATGGCGTCGAGGGCCTTGTCGAGCGCCGTGCCGTAGAGCGGCAGGCGGTCGAAGACGACCGGGCGATCGGCGACGCCGCCCAGCGCAAGACGCGCCTCGTCCTCGCCCGCGATCGCCGCGCAGGCGACGATGGCGAAGTCGCCGTGGCGGCGGGCGAACTCGCGAAACGCGTAGCCGTGGCCCGGCCGCCGGTGCGGGATGAAGACGGCCTCGATCATCTCGTCGTCCGCGCGCGCGGTCGACATCAGGCCGGTGAAGAATTCGCCGGCCGCCACGCGGCGATAACGGCTCCGGCTCGACAGCTCGACATCGCCGCCGAGTGCCACCAAGGCGAGGGGAATCTCCGCGCTCGGATCGGCATGGGCGACCGAGCCGCACACGGTGCCGCGGCTGCGCGTCTGCGCGTGGCCGATCCATGGCAGCGTCACGGCGAGCAGCGGCTGCAGCTTGTCCAGCTGGGGCCAGGCGAGCAGCCCCGCCTGGCGCACCGCGGCGCCCACGCGGATGGCAGTGCCGTCATCGGCGATCGCCGCAAGCTCCGGGATGCGCATGATATCGACGACGACTTTCGGCCGCGCCAGCCGCATGGACAGCATGGCGACGAGGGACTGGCCGCCGGCGATGACGCTCGCATCTTCGCCCTCCTCGGCGAGCACCGCATGCGCCTCGGCGAGCGTTGCGGCGCGCACGTAATCGAAGCGGGCCGGCTTCATTCGGTTGCCTCGGCGGCGGCGCGGCGCCGGGCGCGTTTGACGGGTTCGATCAGCGCCGTGAGCTTGGCCGGAGTGAGCGGCAAATCGATCTCCCGGACGCCGAGCGCGTCGGCGACCGCGTTGGCGATGCACACCGGCGTCGACATGCAATTGCCTTCGCCGACGCCCTTGGCGCCGAGCGGCGTGAACGGGGAGGGGGATTCGATGTGCAGGATCAGCGGTGCGGGGACCTCCATGGCGGTCGGCACCAGATAATCGGCGAAGCTGCCGGCGAGAAAGGCGCCGTCCGGCGCGTAGGCGAATTCCTCGTAGATCGCCGCGCCGACCGCGTGGGCGAGGCCGCCGGTGATCTGGCCGGCGACCATGCCGGGGTGCAGCACGCGGCCGCAATCGTGCATGGTGACG
>DASPZC010000421.1:0-1659 GCA_035636455.1 Xanthobacteraceae bacterium | reverse complement strand
GGTGCCGGGCGTCGCCCATGCGGTGAATATCGTCGGCTTCTCGGGCGCCACCTTCACCAACGCGCCCAACGCGGGCGCCGTCTTCGTCACCCTCGATCCGTTCACGGAGCGGGCGCGCGATCCGCAGAAATCGGCGTCCGGCATCATCGGGAATTTGTTCGGGCGCCTGTCGGCGATCCAGGAAGGCTTCATCGTTGTGGTCGCGCCGCCGCCGGTGTCCGGCATCGGCAATGCCGGCGGCTTCCGCATGATGGTCGAGGATCGCGGCGGACGCGGCTCGCAGGCGCTGCAGGGCGCGGTTCTCGCCATGATGGGCCGCGCCGCGCAGACGCGGGGCGTCACCCAGGTGTTCTCCCTGTTCGAGACCGCGACCCCGCAGCTCTATCTCGACATCGACCGCACCAAGGCACAGCTCCTCGGCATCAACGTGCCCGACGTGTTCAGCGCGCTGCAGACCTATATCGGCTCGTCCTACATCAACGACTTCAACCTGTTCGGCCGGGTCTACCGCGTCATGGCGCAGGCCGACAGCGCGTACCGGCTCGATACCAAGGACGTGCTCAGGATCAGGGTGCGCAATTCGAGCGGCGACACCGTGCCGCTCGGCTCGTTCACCACGGTGCGCGACATTTCCGGCCCGTACCGCGTGCCCCGCTACAATCTCTATCCCGCCGCCGAGCTCGACGGCGCCGCGGCGCCCGGCTTCTCCCAGGGCGAGGCGATCCAGATCATGGAAAAGCTCGCCGCCGAGACCTTGCCCGAGGGCTTCAATTTCGAGTGGACCACGCTCGCGTTCCAGCAGCTGCGCGCGGGGAGCACCGCGCTGTTCGCCTTCGTGCTCGCGGTCGTCTTCGTGTTCCTCGTGCTCGCCGCCCAATACGAAAGCCTGACCCTGCCGCTCGCCATCATCCTGATCGTGCCGATGTGCCTGGTCGCGGCGATCAGCGGGGTCATCCTGCGCGGCCAGGACAACAACATCCTCACCCAGGTCGGCTTCATCGTGCTGATCGGGCTCGCCGCCAAGAACGCGATCCTGATCGTCGAGTTCGCCAAGCAGCTGGAGGACCAGGGGCGCGACCGCTTCGCCGCCGCGGTCGAGGCGGCGCGCCTGCGCCTGCGGCCGATCCTGATGACCTCGTTCGCGTTCATCTTCGGCGTCGCGCCGCTGGTGTGGGCGATCGGCGCGGGCGCCGAGCTGCGCCAGACGCTCGGCACCGCGGTGTTCTCCGGCATGATCGGCGTGACCGTGTTCGGGCTTATTTTCACGCCGGCCTTCTACGTGGTGTGCCGCTGGATCGCCGGCCTCGGCCGCCGGCGGGCGGCCGCGCCGCGGCCGGCGCCGCATGCGGCGGAGTGAGGCGGCCCGGCGGCTAGCCTCCCAGCAGCCGCTGCTCGCGGCGGAACACTTCGATGGGATAAGTCGGCCACCGCCCGCCCGCGGAGCAATGCGCCCGCAAGGCTCAAGTCGCGTCGCCATCATGATCGGCAGCGCGTCGAACATGAACGAGCGGAAAAACGCGAGTTTATTCGAGATTTCGTCTTTCGGTCATCGTAGAGAGGGGGATCCGCAACGTCGATTTTCCCAAACCGTTGCCCAAATGTCACAGAATCAGGAGGGGTGCCCTGCTATGGTGACGCCCTCGGATAGAGCATTGAAAA
>DASPZC010000420.1:0-5516 GCA_035636455.1 Xanthobacteraceae bacterium | reverse complement strand
GACACGATCGAGCCCTTCTCCTTCGCCGTGCCGAAAATGCGCAGCGAATTGATCTCGCGCAGACGCTCGTGCGCATAGGCGCCGATCGCCTGCTCGTGGGCGCGGATGCGCGCCTTGCCGATCGAGCCGACATAATCGATGGCCGCACCAAGGCCGATCGCCTGCACGATCGGCGGGGTGCCGGCCTCGAACTTGTGCGGCGGCTCGCCATAGGTGATGCGGTCCTCGAACACCTCGCGGATCATCTCACCGCCGCCGTTGAACGGCGCCATCGCCTCGAGATGCGCAAGGCGCCCGTACAGCACGCCGATGCCGGTCGGCCCGTACAGCTTATGGCCGGTGAAGGCGTAGAAGTCGCAGCCGATGTCGCGCACGTCGACGTCGAGATGCACCGCCGCCTGGCTGCCGTCGAGCAGCACCGGGATGCCGCGCGCGTGGGCGAGGCGCACCACCTCCTTCACCGGCACCACGGTGCCGAGCACGTTCGACATGTGGGTGATCGCGACCAGCTTGGTGCGCTCGCCCAGCAGCTGCTCGAATTCCTCGATGAGGAAGTTGCCCTCGTCGTCGACCGGCGCCCACTTGATCACCGCGCCGAGGCGCTCGCGCAGGAAATGCCACGGCACGATGTTCGAGTGGTGCTCCATGATCGAGAGCACGATCTCGTCGCCCGCCTTGATGCGATCGACGCCGAACGAATAGGCGACGAGGTTGATCGCCTCGGTGGCGTTGCGGGTGAACACGATCTCCTGCGGCTTCTCCGCGTTGAGGAAGCCACGCACCTTCTCGCGCGCGCCCTCGTAGGCCTCGGTCGCCGCATTGGCGAGATAGTGCAGGCCGCGGTGGACGTTGGCGTATTCGCCGGTATAGGCGCGCTCGAGCCGGTCGAGCACCGCGCGCGGCTTCTGCGCCGAGGCGGCGTTGTCGAGATAGACGAGCGGCTTGCCGTAGACTTGCATGGCCAGCGCGGGAAAGTCCGCGCGGATGCGGTTCACGTCATAGGCGCCGTTCGTCACTGCCTGGTGCATCGTTCGTCTGCCCGTCATCCGCGCGCGTCGAGCCACGCGACCGCGGCCGCCAGCAGCGCCTCGCGCAATCCGTCGTGCTCGACCGCCTCGACCGCCTCGCCGACGAAGGCCTGGATCAGCAGCGCCTCGGCCTCCTGCGGCGGGATGCCGCGCGCCTTGAGATAGAACAGGAGATCCTGGTCGAGCGCGCCGGCCGTGGCGCCGTGGCCGCACTGCACGTCGTCGGCAAAAATCTCCAGCTCGGGCTTGTTGTCGGCCTCGGCCGATTCGGAGAGCAGCAGCGCCTGGGTCATCATCTTCGCGTCGGTCTGCTGCGCGCCGGGGCGCACGATGATCTTGCCCTGGAACACGCCGCGGCTGTCGCCGTCGAGCACCGACTTGAACAGCTCGCGGCTGGCGCCGCCGGGCGCCGCATGGTCGACCACCAGCGTGGTGTCGACGTGCTGGCGGCGCTTGAGCAGGTTCGCGCCGCCGATCGTGGCGCTGCCGCGTTCGCCGGCGAATTTGACGTAAAGCTGGTTGCGCACCACCGACCCGCCGGTGGTGAACGAGAGGTCGTGCAGCTCCGCCCGCGCGCCGATCGCCGCCATCAGGGTGGAGATATGCAGCGCGCGCGAGCCTTCGCGGCCGATCTTTACGTGATCGACCTTGGCGTCGTCGCCGAGCGCCAGCTCGAGCGCGTTGTTGACCTGGTAATCGAGGTCGTCGGGGCCTTCATGGCTCTCGATCAGGGTCAGGCGCGCGTTGTTGCCGACGACGACCAGCGAGCGCGCGAACACCGCCGCCGCGCCCGGCGCCGTGTAGGCGAAGACGAGGTGGATCGGCCGCTCGAGCGTCGCGCCGTCGGCGACGCGGATCACGGCGCCGTCGCCCATGAACGCGGTGTTGAGCGCGGCCGCAACGTCGTCGGTCGGCACGACCTTGCCGATGCGGCGCACGATCTCGCGGTCGCCTTCGGCGAGCGCCTGCGCCATCGGCACGATCGTCAGGCCGGCCTCCAGGCCGGCAAGGTCGGAGAGGTCGGGCACGAAGGCGCCGTCGACGAACACGAGCCGCCGCGTTTCGATGCCGCGCAGCAGGGCGCCGGCGTTTTTCGCGCGCGCGATCGCTGCTGCGTCAGGCAGGCCGGCGAGCGGCTTTGCCTCGCGCATCAGCGCGCGCAGGTCGGTGTACTTCCATTCCTCGACGCGGCGATGCGGCAGGCCCTGCGCCTCGAAGCGGCGGAACGCGGCCTCGCGCTCGCCGGCCATGGCGTCGCCCGCAAGCCTGGCCTTGCGCGCGGCGAACGCCTCGGCCAGGGCCTGCTCGGCCGCGGTTCTGATCGGACGCACCTCGGCGTTCATGATCTCAGGCCGCCTCTTCTTCACGGAACTGGGCATAGCCGCCGGCTTCGAGTTCGAGCGCCAGCTCCTTGCCGCCGCTCTTCACGATGCGGCCGCGGGAGAGCACGTGCACCACGTCGGGCACGATGTAGTTGAGCAGCCGCTGATAGTGCGTGATGACCACCATGGCGCGGTGCGGCGCGCGCAGGGCGTTGACGCCGTCGGCGACGATCCGCAGGGCGTCGATGTCGAGGCCGGAATCGGTCTCGTCGAGCACGCACAGCCGCGGCTCCAGCAGCGCCATCTGCAGGATCTCGTTGCGCTTCTTCTCGCCGCCGGAGAAGCCCACGTTGACGCCGCGGCGCAGCATGTCCTGCTCGATGCCGAGCTTGGCCGAAGCCTCGCGCACCTTTTTCATAAAGTCGGGCGTCGACAACTCCGGCTCGCCGCGCTTGCGCCGCTGCGCGTTGAGCGCGGTGCGCAGGAACGTCATGGTGGCGACGCCGGGAATTTCGAGCGGATACTGGAAGGCGAGGAACAGGCCCCGGGCGGCGCGCTCGTCGGGCTCCATCGCCAAAATATCCTCGCCGTCGAACAGCACCTCGCCCGCGACGACGTGATAGTCCGCCTTCCCCGCCAGCACGTAGGCGAGCGTCGACTTGCCCGAGCCGTTCGGGCCCATGATGGCGTGAACGGCGCCCGCCTCCACCTTAAGGTCGAGGCCGTTGAGAATCCGCTTGCCGTCGACCTCGACGGACAGGTTCTTGACTTCCAGCATCGGCATTGCAGGTTCCTGTTGCTTGGCGCGCCGCTTCGCCTGACGGCGCAAGCCCGGCCCGGCCGGCTCGCGCGGCGCCGCGACCACGACGCCCGGCGTCCTTACCCGACGCTACCCTCCAGGCTGATCGAGATCAGCTTCTGCGCCTCGACGGCGAACTCCATGGGGAGCTTCTGCAGGACGTCCTTGACAAAGCCGTTGACCACGAGCGCCACCGCCTCCTCGGCGTCGAGCCCGCGCTGCCGGCAGTAGAACAGCATCGCCTCGGAAATCTTCGAGGTCGTCGCCTCGTGCTCGAACACGGCGGAGGAATTCTTCGCCTCGATATAGGGGACCGTGTGGGCGCCGCACTTGTCGCCGATCAGGAGCGAGTCGCAATTGGTGAAGTTGCGGGCGCCGGTCGCCTTGCGGTGCGCGCTGACGAGGCCGCGATAGGTGTTGTTGGAGCGGCCGGCGGCGATGCCCTTGGAGATGATGCGGCTCGACGTGTTCTTGCCGAGGTGCAGCATCTTGGTGCCGGAATCGACCTGCTGGCGGCCGTTGGAGATGGCGATCGAGTAGAATTCGCCCTGCGAGCCGTCGCCGCGCAGGATGCAGCTCGGGTACTTCCAGGTGATGGCCGAGCCGGTCTCCACCTGGGTCCAGGAGATCTTCGAGTTGCGGCCGCGGCAGTCGCCGCGCTTGGTGACGAAGTTGAAGATGCCGCCGCGCCCGTGCGCGTCGCCCGGGTACCAGTTCTGCACGGTCGAATACTTGATCTCGGCGTCCTCGAGGGCGACCAGCTCGACCACGGCGGCGTGCAGCTGGTTCTCGTCGCGCATCGGCGCGGTGCAGCCCTCCAGGTAGCTCACGTAGGAGCCCTTGTCGGCGATGATCAGCGTGCGCTCGAACTGGCCGGTGTTGCGCTCGTTGATGCGGAAGTAGGTCGACAGCTCCATCGGGCAGCGCACGCCCGGCGGCACGTAGACGAACGAGCCGTCGGAGAACACCGCCGAGTTCAGGGTGGCGAAGAAGTTGTCGGTGATCGGCACCACGGAGCCGAGATACGGCTTCACCAGCTCCGGATGCTCGCGGATCGCCTCGGAGATGGGCATGAACACCACGCCCGCCTTGCGCAGCTCCTCCTTGAAGGTGGTCGCCACCGAGACCGAGTCGAACACCGCATCGACCGCGACGCGCGAATAGCTGCCCTCCGGGCGCTCGACGCCGGCGAGGATTTCCTGCTCGCGCAGCGGGATGCCGAGCTTCTCGTAGGTCTTGAGGATCTCCGGATCGATCTCGTCGAGCGACGTCGGCCCCACCTTCTTCTTCGGCGCGGCGTAGTAATAGATGTCCTGGTAGTCGATCGCCGGGTAGTCCACCCGCGCCCATTTCGGCTCGCGCATGGTGAGCCAGCGCCGGAACGCCTCGAGGCGCCAGTCGAGCATCCACTCGGGCTCGTCCTTCTTGCCCGAGATGAAGCGGACGGTGTCTTCGGAGAGGCCCTTGGGGGCCTTGTCGGATTCGATATCGGTGACGAATCCGTACTTGTATTGATCCACGTCGATGCGGCGGACCTGCTCGACGGTCTCTTGCACGGCCGGCATGTTTCCCTCCACTGCGGTTTCAAGGACCGCGGGCCGGATAGTCGGTTATGGTCGTCGGCTTGACCCGATTGCGCTCACCCTTCGCGCGCCGCCCTCAGGCGGCAATGTCCTGTGACCCCTTAAGTAATGTCTCCGCGACCCTTATCCAAGCGGAAAGGAAGCCATCGACGTCGGATTGTGCGGAAGCATAGCCCAAACTGACGCGGACGGCACCGCGCGCCAGCGCCGGCGCGACCCCCATGGCGGCGAGCACATGCGAGGCCGCCACCTTGCCGGACGAGCAGGCGGCGCCGGATGATACCGCGACGCCGGCGAGATCGAGGCCGATCACGGCGGTCTCCGCCTTGGCGCCGGGCACCGCGAACAGGGTGGTGTTGGGCAACCGCTCGGCCGTCGCACCGAACACCGTCGTGCGCGGGAATGCGGCCATGAGCCCGGCCTCGAGCCGATCCCGCAGCGCGCCGACGTGCCGGCGCTCCGCCTCGCGATTGCGGCGCGCCGCCGCGGCCGCGGCGCCGAAGCCGGCAATCCCCGCCACATTCTCGGTTCCGGCGCGCCAGCCGCGCTCCTGCCCGCCGCCCCGGATCAGCGGCGCGACGATATGCAGCCCCTCGCGCAGCACCAGCGCCCCGACGCCCTTGGGGCCGCCCAGCTTGTGCCCCGACAGGGTCACAAGATCAGCGCCCAAATCGTTGATGTCGCATGGGATTTTGCCGGCGCTCTGCACCGCGTCGACGTGCAGCAGTCCGCCCGCCGCATGCACCATGGCGGCCGCCGCCGCGATCGGCTGGACCACCCCGGC
>DASPZC010000419.1:0-1951 GCA_035636455.1 Xanthobacteraceae bacterium | reverse complement strand
CGCGAAGGCGACGTCGGCCGCCCGGCGGGCGAGCGGATTGTCGCCCAGCACCGGCAAGATCTGCAGGATGGTCGCGCCCGGCAGGCTGCGCGGCGTCGCGCGCCGATGGCCTTCGGTGCTCACGGTTGCCGTCCCGCTGCGCGGCGTCGCGGCGTGTCGAACGGGGCGCGCGTCGCGGCACTTGCGCGCGCCCCCGACTTGATGCGATGGCCCCCGCTCACGATCCCCTCTGGCCTCGGCGGACGCTTTCGAGACGACGAGATGAGCAATTCTTGCCCGAAATACCTGGAATTAGGAACCGATGCGGCGGCGCGCAGGATCGCCGTGCGCGCCCGGGAGGGTGCCGGGCCCGGCCTGTTCTGGCTCGGCGGGCTCAAGTCCGACATGCGCGGCACCAAGGCCGAGGCGCTCGCCGCGTGGGCGCAGGAGCGCGGTCGCGCCTGCGTGCGGTTCGATTATTCGGGCCACGGGGAATCGGGCGGTGACTTCGCCGACTGCACCATCGGCCAATGGCTCGAGGACAGCCTGGCGGTGTTCGACACGTTCTGCCGCGGCCCGCAGGTGATGATCGGGTCGTCGATGGGCGGCTGGATCGCGCTCTTGCTGCTGCGCGCGATCAAGGCGCGCGCCGCAAAGGGGCATGTCATGCCGGCCTCGGTCGCCGGGCTGGTGCTGATCGCGCCCGCGGTCGATTTCACCGAGGTGCTGATGTGGCAAAAATTTTCGCCCACGGTGAAGCGCATGATCGAGCGCGACGGCGCCTGGGAGCGTCCGTCCGCCTATTCGGAGGAGCCTTATCGCATCACCCGCCGTCTGATCGAGGAAGGACGCGAGCACTTGCTGCTCGGCGGCCTGATCGAAACCGGCTGTCCGGTCCGCATCCTCCAGGGCGTGCAGGATCCCGATGTGCCGTGGAGCCACGCGGTGGAATTATCCGCGCGCCTTGGCCAGGACGACGTGGTCCTCACCCTGGTCAAGGACGGCGATCATCGCCTGTCGCGCCCCGAAGATATCGAGCGGCTGCTACAGGCGGTGGCCGAGTTCTGATCATGTTTGAGTCCGGCCATCGCCGGCCGCGAACAGCGCGCGTAAGCCGTCGCGATAGGTCGGATAGTCGAGTCGCACGCCAAGCTCTTTCTTGAGCTTCCCGTTCCGCACGCGCCGGTTCTCCGCGTAAAAGCTTTGCGCCATCGGCGTCATCGCGGCTTGCACCGCATCGAACGGGATCTCCGGCGGCGGCGTGACCTCGAGCAGGCTCGCCGCAAACGCGATCACGTCCTGCGGCGGCGCCGGTTCGTCGTCCGCGACGTTGAAGACGCCCTGGGCCTTGCGGGCGAAGCAGGCGTCGATCGCCTGCGCGATATCGGCCACGTGGATGCGGTTGAACACCTGGCCCGGCTTGACGATGCGCTTCGCGCTTCCGTCGGCCAGGTTGGCGAGCGCGTTTCGCCCCGGCCCATAGATTCCCCCGAGCCGGAGAGTGGCGAGCGCGCAGCCGGTATCGGCGGCAAATTTCTGCCACGCCGATTCGGCGGCGAGCCTTGCCTTGCTGCGCGGCGAGCCGGCGCGCGCCTCGCTCGCTTCGTCGACCCACTGGCCGCCTGTGTCGCCGTAGACGCCGATGGTTGACAGATAGACGATCGACCGCAGCCGGGGGCTGTGCCCCAGCGCGGCGCCAAAGTGCCGGAGCACCGGGTCGCCGTCCTGGCCCGGCGGCACGGACACCAGCGCGGCATCCGCCTGTGCGATCCGCGCCGACAATTCGAGCGCAGCCGTTGCGCCGTCGAACGGCAACACGTGGGCTTGGCCGGCGCCGCGCGCCGCGGTGAGCGCCGCCGCTTTTTCCGGCGTGCGCGCCGTCCCGACCACCCGATCGAAGCGAGTCCCGAACCGCGCCAGATAGTGCTCGCACGTATAGCCCAGGCCGAAGCAGATGAGCGTCGCCATTAGA
>DASPZC010000418.1:0-12874 GCA_035636455.1 Xanthobacteraceae bacterium | reverse complement strand
GGCTCTCCCCTGCGCTCGCGAGCGTAGCGGATCGCACAACCGTCGACAAGAACAATTCGGGAACAAAGGTCGCCGGGAATAAACCCGCCGCCCGCCCGGTCTTCTCGGCGCAGTCCACGTGGCCAACCGGAGAGAACGGCGATGAGCGATCAGCTTCACGACCAAGACGAAGGCGCGTCCCGGCGCACCGTGCTCAGGTGCATGACCTGGGCGGGGGCGGGGGTGCTGTGGACGATCTCGGGCGGCGTGCCGCGCTCGCTCGGCATCATCGGCGAGGCCCGGGCGCAGGCGCCCGGCGGCCTCACCTTCCTGCAGATCAGCGACAGCCATATCGGCTTCGACAAGCCCGCCAATCCTAACCCCAACGCCACCCTCGAGGAGGCGGTCGCCAAGATCAGGGCGCTGCCGTCAAAGCCCGCGTTCATGATCCACACCGGCGACATCACCCATCTGTCGAAGGTGAAGGAGTTCGACGACGCCGAAAAAATCATCTCGCAGGCCGGAACGACCGTGCATTACGTGCCGGGCGAGCACGACATCATCGACGAGGAGGTGAAACTCTATCGCGAGCGCTATGGCAAGAACGCCAAGGGGGCGGGCTGGTACAGCTTCGATGCCGACGGCGTGCACTTCATCGGCCTCGTCAACGTGGTCAACCTCAAGGCGGGCGGCCTCGGCAACCTCGGCGAGGAGCAGATCAAGTGGCTCGAGGACGACCTCAAGGGCAAAGCGGCCTCGACCCCGATCGTCGTGTTCGCCCACATCCCGCTGTGGGTGGTCTATCCGGCCTGGGGGTGGGGCACCGACGACGGCGCCCGTGCGCTCGACCTGATGAAGGGATTCGGGTCGGTGACCGTGCTCAACGGCCATATCCACCAGGTGATGCAGAAGGTCGAGGGCAACGTCACCTTCCACACCGCGCGCTCGACCGCGTTCCCGCAGCCGGCTCCCGGCAGCGCGCCCTCGCCCGGCCCCATGAAGGTGCCGGACGACAAGCTGCGCTCGGTGCTGGGCATTGCCAGCGTTACCTTCAAGCGCGGCGATCAGCGCCTCGCCATCGTCGACACCGCGCTGCAGGGCTGAGCCGCCGTCATGCGCCTGAAAACGATGACGCGCCGGCATCTGCTCGGCGCCGCCCTTCCGGCTGCCGCGCTGGCGGCGGCCGGCCTCGCTCCCGCCGGCGCCGCTGTCGACGAGGCGATCGTGAAGATCGACAATTTCACCTTCGAGCCGGAGCGGCTGACGGTGAAGGCGGGAACCACGGTGACTTGGATCAACGAGGACGACATCCCCCACAGCATCGTGGCGAGCGAGCGCGCCTTCCGGTCGAAGGCATTGGATACGGACGACAAGTACTCCTTCACGTTCGCGGCGCCCGGCGCCTACGAATATTTCTGCGGATTGCACCCGCACATGAAGGCGACCGTAACAGTGGTCAGTAATCAGTAATCAGAATCAAATCAGACATGGATCTTCGGATTACTGATGACTGACGACTGATTCCTGAATCTTATCCCAGATCAGCGCGGCGATGTCGGGGCCGCCGAGCCGCTTGACCGCCCGGATGCCGGTCGGCGAGGTGACGTTGATCTCGGTGAGATAGCCGTCGATCACGTCGATGCCGGCGAACAGGAGGCCGCGCGCCCGCAAGGCCGGCCCGAGCCGGGCGCAGATCTCGCGCTCGCGCGCCGTCAGTTCGGTCGCCTCGGCGGCGCCGCCCCGCACCATGTTGGAGCGCAGGTCGTCCGCCTGGGGCACGCGGTTGACGGCGCCGGCGAATTCGCCGTCGACCAGGATGATGCGCTTGTCGCCCTGCCTCACCGCCGGGAGATAGCGCTGCACCACCCACGGCTCGCGGAACATGGTGGCGAACAGGTCGTAGAGCGAGCCGAAATTGACGTCCTCGCGCGCCACCCGGAACACGGCGGCGCCGCCCGCCCCGTACAGCGGCTTCATCACGATGTCGCCGTGCTCGGCACGGAATTTTCTGATCTCGTCGAGGTCGCGGGTGACGAGGGTCGGCGGCATCAGGTCCGCGAACTGGGTGACGAACACCTTCTCGGGGGCGTTGCGCACGCCGGCCGGGTCGTTGACGACCAGCGTGCGCGGCTGGAGCCGCTCGAGCAGATGGGTCGTCGAGATATAGGCGAGGTCGAACGGGGGATCCTGCCGCAGCAGCACAACGTCGAACGCGGCGAGGTCGACCCGCCGGGCCTCCCCGAGGTCGAAGTGGCGGCCCGGCTCGTCGCGCACCGAGAGCTTGTAGACAGTCGCAAATACGCGGTCATCGCGCATCGCCAGGCGGTCAGGCGTGTAATAGGCCAGGGAATGGCCGCGCGCCTGCGCCTCGAGCAGCAGCGCGAAGGTCGAATCGCCCGCGATATTGATCCGCTCGATCGGATCCATCTGCACCGCGACCGCCAACCCCATTATCCGCGCCCTTCCCCGAAAGCGGTCCGCAAACCTGTGGTTAACATATTCCAGCCATTGTCCGCCCCGGGGACCCACTCGAACACGAGTGGAGAGGCCGTGGGGTCGGAATGATCAGTCTGCCGAAGCTTTCAATTGCCGCCAAGCTCTACACGATCTTCGCGCTTCTCGCGGTCGCCACCATGGCCCTGGCGGGCGTCGCGGTGTTCAACTCGACACGCCACGCGGCGCTCACCAGCGAGGTCGAGGCCGCCTCCCAGGGCACGCTCAACGTCGAGCGCGTCGACGGACTGATCTACGCCGTCGTGATGGAGTCGCGCGGCGTCTACATGTCGCCCGACATTCCCACCGCCAAGAAATACGCCGAGGGCCTGCTGAAGTTCAACGAGCGCATCGGCGAGGTGGTGAAGAGCTGGCAAAGTGTGGTGCGCGATTACGACGCCGCGCAATTCGCCGAGTTCGCCAAGCGCATTCGCCAGTTCCAGGAATTTCGCCGCGAGCTCGCGCGGCTCGGCACGGAAGTCAGTCCGGCGAAAGGCCGCGAATGGGGCGACAACGACGCCAACCGCACCGTCCGCATGGCGCTCAACAAGGATCTCGAGGCGCTCGCCAAGCTGTACGATACCCGCCTGAAGCGGCTCTATTCCGAGCTTGACCAGGGCATCAAGGAGACGTCCTGGATTCTGACCTTGCTGGCCATCGCGGCGCTGATGCTGGCGGCGGTCGGCATCGCCATCATCTGGCGCGCGGTGGCGCGGCCGCTCGCCGAGATCACCCGGGTGACCGAGGCGGTGGCGGTCGGCACCGAGGGCGTGACGGTTCCGTTCGGCGACCGCCATGACGAGGTCGGAGCCCTGGCGCGCTCGATCGGCGTGTTTCAGGGGGCCATGCGCCGCAACGACGAGCTCAACCGCACGATCGTCACCGAAGCGGCCGCGCGCAGCAAGCGGCAGGAGGAGTTGGCGGGGGAGATCGACCGTTTCGGCGGCGACGTCGAGGCGACGGTCGCCGAGCTTGGCCGCATCGCCGAGCGGATGGTCGAGGCCTCGGCCCAACTCGCGACCGCGGCCGATCAGGCGTCGAGCCGCACCGAAAGCGCCGCCGCCTCGTCCGGCGAGGCGTCGAGCAACGTACGCGACATCGCCTCGGCGGCCGAGGAACTTTCCGCCTCGGTCATGGAGATCGACCGGCAGGTGTCCCACTCCAACACGATCGCCACCAAGGCGGTGGGCGAGGCCGAGCGCACCAATACGGAGATCAGGGCGCTCGACGACGCGGCCAAGCGCATCGGCGACGTGGTCAAGCTCATCACCGCCATCGCCGAGCAAACAAATCTGCTCGCCCTCAACGCCACCATCGAGGCGGCCCGCGCCGGCGAGGCCGGCCGCGGGTTCGCGGTGGTCGCCAACGAGGTGAAGGCGCTGGCCGGGCAGACCGCCAAGGCCACCGAGGAGATCTCGTCGCACATCGGCGGCATGCAGCAGGCGACGGTGCGCTCGGTCGACGCCATCGGCACCATCCAGCGCACCATCCGCGAGGTCGGGGACATCACCGCGACGATCGCGGCGGCGGTCACCGAGCAGGGCGCGGCGACGCGCGAGATCGCGCGCAGCGCCGACATCGCGTCGAAGCGCACCGTCGAGACCGCCCAGGAAGTCGTGCGGGTGAGCGAGGCGACCGCCGACACCCGCGGCAATGCCAAGTCGGTCAAGGCGGTCGCCGACGATCTCGGCATGGTCGCCGGCCGCATCCGCGGCCAGGTCGACGGCTTCTTCCAGAAACTGCGCGCGTAACCAGAGATCAGATGTCGGATGTCAGAGGACAGACAGGCGGAGCTCTGCTTGTCTGACATCCGATCTCTGACATCTGACATCTGCTCCCGTCATCTGTCATCCGAATAAAATGCTCCCGGCAGGTGCCGCGGCAGGCGCCACGGCACGACCAGCATCGCATCGAAGCGGATGGCGCGGGACGCATCGGCGGGATTTCGCGCGAGCCACGCCTGCGCGGCGGCGACGATGCGGCGGCGCTGGCGCAGGGTGACCGAGAGCGCCGCGTCGTCGATCTGCGCGCGCGCCTTGACCTCGACGAAGACCAGGAGATTGCGCCGCCGCGCCACGATGTCGATCTCGCCGACCGGGCTTTTCCACCTTCGCGCCGCGATCCGATAACCCTTGACCATGAGCAGCGCCGCGGCCCGGGTTTCGGCGGAAAGCCCGCGCGCGAACGCGGCGATGCGCGCCGGATTGCGTTTGCGGGCGGTGCCCGGCCGCTCAGTCCGCGGCGCCATCGCGACCCCCCTTGACGGCGAGCGCGCGGCGATAGACCTCGCGCCGCGGCCGTCCGGCGATGTGTGCGACTTCCTCGACGGCATCCTTGACCGACAGCCGCCCGAGGGCGTCGCGCAACAGCGCGTCGACCTCATCGGCGTTCGCCGGTTCCGCCGCGGCCGGCGGCGTCACCACGACGACGACCTCGCCGCGCGGCGCCGGCAGCGACCCATAGGCGCGCGCAAGCTCGGCAAGCGTCGCGCGTCGCACCTCCTCGTGCAGCTTGGTCAGCTCGCGGCAGATCGCGGCCTCCCGCTCCCCAAGCCCGGCCGCCAACTCGGCGAGTGCCGCCGCGAGACGCGGGCCGGTCTCGAACAGCACCAAGGTCGCCGGAATGCGCGCAAGCTCGGCGATGCGCGCGCGCCGCGCGGCTTCCTTGGCGGGCAGGAATCCCGCGAACAGGAAACGGTCGCTCGGCAGTCCGGCGACCGCGAGCGCCGCGAGCACCGCCGAGGCCCCGGGAGCGGTCGTCACCATGACGCCGGCCGCGTGCGCTTCGCGCACCAGCTTGTAGCCGGGGTCGGACACGAGCGGCGTTCCGGCGTCCGAGACCAGGGCGACGCGCCTGCCTTGCGCCAGCTCTGCCAGCAAGCGCGGCCGCGCCGTCGCGGCATTATGGTCGTGATAGGGCGTGAGCGGAGTCGCGATGCCGTAGCGATCGAGAAGCTTGCGGGTGACGCGCGTGTCCTCGCAGGCGATGAGATCGGCGGCCGCGAGGATCTCGAGCGCGCGCAACGTCACGTCGCGCAGGTTGCCGATCGGGGTCGCGACCAGATAGAGGCCGGGCGCGAGCGCGGGCGCCGCGATCGCCTGCCCGGCAATCAGGTAGCTGCGCGTCGCGCGATCGTGCCGCGGGCGCGGCGCTGGGTTGGCTGCCGCCATGGCTTTACCTTAACGGCAGCGATGCACCGCGTCATGGCCTTGCGCGACCATAAGTTTTTGACTTGGCTGGGTTTCACCCACATTATGACGTGGTGGAGTGGTGACTGACGACGATGCCGATCGTCGGGGGGAGGGCCGTGTCCGTGTTGCCGCAAGCCGAGGGATGCCGGCGCCCGGCCATCGCCGGTCTGCGCGCGGTGGTCGTGGCGGCCGCGGCCGCATTGGTTGCAGCGTGCTCGGGATTTCCCGGCGGCGATTTTTTCAACTTCGGCAGCAGCCCGCCGCCCGCCGGCCCGCCCCAGGCAAGCCAGGCTGTCGGCACCGGGCAGATGAAGGTCGCCCTCATCCTGCCGCTCTCCGCCGGCGGCAATGCCGGGCTTGCGGCGCAGTCGATGAAGAACGCCGCCGAGATGGCGCTCGCCGAGTTCAGCAATCCGAACATCCAGCTGCTGATCAAGGACGATGCCGGCACCGCGCAAGGCGCCCAGCAGATGAGCCAGGAGGCGCTGGCGGAAGGCGCCGAGGTCATCCTCGGACCGCTGTTCGCCCACACGGTGAGCGCGGCGGGGGCGAACGCGCGCGGGCGCGGGGTGCCGATGATCGCGTTCTCGACCGACGCCAACGTGGCGGCGCGCGGCGTCTATCTGTTGAGCTTCCTGCCCGAGTCCGACGTCGACCGCGTGGTCGAATACGCGATCGGCACCGGCAAGCGTTCGTTCGCCGCCCTGGTGCCCGACAATGCCTATGGAAGCGTCGTCGAGGCGGAGTTCCAGCAAGTCGTGGCGCGCAAGGGCGGCCGGGTGATCGCGCTCGAACGCTATCCCGCCGACAAGGCGCAGATGCACGAGCCGGTGCGACGCGTCGCCGAGGCGGCGCGCCAGGCCGACACCTTGTTCGTCCCCGGCGGCTCCGACACGGTCCCGGCGGTGGTGCAGGCGCTCGCCGCCAATGGGGTGAGCGCCAAGCGGGTGCAGCTGATCGGCACCGGCCTGTGGGACGATCCGCGCATCTTCGCCGAAGGCGCGATGCAGGGCGGCTGGTTCGCGGCGCCGGATTCGGCCGGCTTTCGCAGCTTCGCCGGCCGCTATCGGGCGCGCTTCGGCCAGGACCCGGTGCGCACCGCAACGCTCGCCTATGACGCGGTTTCGCTGATCGTCGGCCTGACCAAGACCAACGGGCCGCAGCGGCCTTCCGACGAGGTGCTCACCAATGCGTCCGGCTTTGCCGGGGTCGACGGCATTTTCCGCTTCCGCCCCGACGGCACCAACCAGCGCGGGCTCGCGGTCCTGCGCGTGACCTCGTCGGGCGGCCAGGTGATCAGCCCCGCCCCGCGCGCCTTCGGCGGCCCGGGGACGTGAGCGGCCTCACGCCGCCAGATCCGCCACCACCGCATCGAGCAGCGGAAAGCCCGCGGGGGTCACGCGCAGCCGGCCGTCCGGCGTGGTCTCGACCAATCCGTCCCGCGTAAGCTCGGCGATTTGTTGCGGGTCGAGCGGCTTGCCGGCGCGCGCGGCGTAGCGCGCGAGCGCAATGCCTTCGGCGAGCCGCAGGCCCATCAGCAGCAGCTCGTCGGCCTCCTCCTCGCGCGTGAGCGTGTCGTCGACCACGAGCCCGTGGCCGCGCGTCTCGACCAGATCGAGCCAGGCCTCGGGATTCTTTTCCGTCGCGGTGGCGCGGCGCCGCCCGGCAATGTCGAGCCGTCCGTGCGCGCCGGGACCGACGCCGGCATATTCGCCGTAGCGCCAGTAGACGAGGTTGTGCCGGCACTCGGCGCCCGGGCGGGCGTGGTTGGAGATTTCATAGGCCGGCAGGCCCCGCGCGGCGCAGACCTCCTGGGTCACGTCGTAGAGCGCGCGCGCCGTGTCATTGTCCGGCACCTTGAGCTTGCCGGCCGCATGCAGCGTCGCGAACGGCGTGTCGGGCTCGATGGTCAATTGATAGAGCGACAGATGATCGGAGCCTTGCGCAATGGCGCGCGCAAGCTCCTCGCGCCAGGCCGCAACTGTTTGGCTCGGCCGGGCGTAGATCAGGTCGAACGAGTAGCGCTCGAAGATCGCACGCGCGATCGCCACCGCCGCCAGCGCTTCATCCACGGAATGCGTCCGGCCGAGCGCCGCGAGCGCCGCATCGTCGAGCGCCTGCACGCCGAGCGACACGCGATTGACGCCGGCGGCGCGATAGCCGCGAAAGCGCGTCGCCTCCACCGAGCTCGGATTGGCCTCGAGCGTCACCTCGACGTCGCGCGCGAGCGTCCAGCCGCGGGAAATGGCGTCGAGCAATGCGCCGACGGTCGCGGGCTGCATCAGCGAGGGCGTGCCGCCGCCGAAGAAAATGCTCTCGACGGTGCGGCCGGGAATGCGCTGCGCCGTCGCCGCGATCTCGGCCGCGAACGCGCGGACGAACCGCCCTTCGTCGATCGCGGCATGGCGCACATGGCTGTTGAAATCGCAGTAGGGGCATTTCGACAGGCAGAACGGCCAATGCACGTAGACGCCGAAGCCAGGGTCGGCCCCGGCATCGTTGCGCGCGCGCAGCAAGGCGAATGTGTCAGCCGCCAAGGCACGCCTCCGCGAGCTTGAGAAAGGCGCGGGCGCGGTGCGACAGGCCGCGTCCATGCGGCGGCAGGCCGTGCTTGTCCTCGCTCGACATTTCGCCGAACGTCAGCGCATGGCCGTCGGGCAGGAACATCGGGTCGTAGCCGAAGCCTTTGTCACCGCGCGGCGGCCACACCAGCGTGCCGTCCACCGCGGCCTCGAACTCCTCCACGTGCCCGTCTGGCCAGGCGATGCACAGGGCGGAGACGAAATGCGCGCGCCGCTCCGCCGGATCGAACGCGTCGCGCTCGCGCAGCATGCGCTCGACTTTCTCCATGGCGTGGCGGAATTCCTTCGTTTCTCCGGCCGAGCGGGCCGAGTGGATCCCCGGCGCACCGCCGAGCGCGTCGACCACAAGGCCGGAATCATCGGCGAACGCCGGAAAACCTGTGGCGCGGGCGGCCGTCTCGGCCTTGATGCGTGCGTTCTCGCGAAAGCTCGCGCCGGTCTCGGCCGGCTCGCCGAGGCCGATCTCGCCGGCCGAGACGGCGTCGACGCCGAAGGGTTTCAGCAATTCACGCATCTCGCGCATCTTGCCCGGGTTATGGGTGGCGATAACGAGCCGACCCGCGAGCGGCCGGCGCATGGGAGCGCGCCCACTCACATCACCGCCAGCTTCTGCAGGTCGACCAGCTTGCCGATGCCCTTGCGGGCCAGCGCCAGCAAGGTCGCGAGCTGCTCCTCGCTGAACGGCGTCTTCTCTGCCGTCGCCTGCACTTCGATCAGGCGGCCGTCGCCGGTCATGACGAAATTGGCGTCGGTCTCGGCCTCGGAATCCTCCGCATAGTCGAGGTCGAGCACCGGCGTCGCGTCGCAGATGCCGCACGAGACCGCCGCCACATGGCCGCGCAGCGGCTCGCGGCGCAGCATGTCGCGCGCCTTCATCCAGGCGAGGCAATCGTGCAGCGCGATCCAGGCGCCGGTGATCGCCGCCGTGCGGGTGCCGCCGTCCGCCTGGATCACGTCGCAGTCGACGGTGATCTGCCGCTCGTTCATCGCCTCGAGCTCCACCACCGCGCGCAGCGAACGCCCGATCAGCCGCTGGATCTCGAGCGTCCGGCCGGTCTGGCGCCCGCCCGACGCCTCGCGCCGGGTGCGCTCATGGGTCGCCCGCGGCAGCATGCCGTACTCGGCGGTGATCCATCCGCGCGCCTGGCCCTTGAGCCACGGCGGCAGCTTGTCCTCGAGCGTGGCGGTGACCAGCACGTGGGTGTCGCCGAATTTCACGAAACACGAGCCTTCGGCATATTTGACCACCGCGCGCTCGAGGGTGACGGCGCGCAGTTCGTCGGGCTGTCGGCGGCTCGGCCGCATGAATCCTCCCGGACCGCCGAGCGAAAGGCCCGGCGCGAGGCTGCTTTTACGGGCGCGTGTCATGTCCGACAAGAGCCCGTGCCAGCGTAAAACCTTGCATTATCCCTGCCGGATGGACAATTCTTCCGCCATGCGGGAGCTGCGCCACCTGTCCCACGACGTCCCGATCGGCTCGGCGGAGATCAGTCTCGCCCAGCTCAACGAGCGCTCGCGCGAGATCTTTCGCCAGATCGTCGAGAGCTATCTGGCGACCGGCGAGCCGGTCGGCTCGCGCAACATTTCGCGCCTCATCCCGATGACGCTGTCGCCCGCCTCGGTGCGCAACGTCATGTCGGACCTCGAGCAGCTCGGCCTCATCTACGCGCCGCACACCTCGGCCGGCCGGCGCCCGACCGAGCTGGGACTGCGCTTCTTCGTCGATGCCCTGATGGAAATCGGCGACATGAGCGAGGCCGATCGCCGCTCCATCGAGGCGGAGGTCGCAGCCGCCGGCCAGGCGAAGTCGGTCGAGGCCGTGCTGACCGAGGCCTCGGTGCTGCTCTCCGGGCTCACGCGCTCGGCCGGCGTGGTGCTGGCGGCGAAGATCAACGTGCGGCTCAAGCATGTCGAGTTCGTGCGCCTCGAGCCGGAGCGCGCCCTCGTCGTGCTGGTCGCCGACGACGGGCAGGTCGAGAACCGCGTGCTCACCTTGCCGAAAGGCCTGCCGACCTCGGCGCTCACCGAGGCGACCAATTTCCTCAACGCGCGCATCCGCGGGCGCACGCTCGACGAGGTCAAGATCGAGCTGGAAAAGGCCATGGAGGCGGGCCGCGCCGAGCTCGACCTGCTGACGCAAAAAATCATCTCGGCCGGGCTTGCCAGCTGGTCGGGCGGCGAGAGCGAGGAGCGCAAGCTGATCGTGCGCGGCCACGCCAACCTGCTGGACGACCTCAAGGCGCTCGAGGACCTCGAGCGGGTGCGGCTGCTGTTCGACGACCTGGAGACCAAGCGCGGGGTCGTCGACCTGCTCGGCCGCGCCGAGCAGGCGGACGGCGTGCGCATCTTCATCGGCTCGGAGAACAAGCTGTTCTCGCTGTCCGGCTCCTCGACCATCATCTCGCCCTATCGGGACGGGGCCGGCCGCATCCTCGGCGTCATCGGGGTGATTGGGCCGACGCGGCTCAATTACGCACGCATCATCCCGATGGTGGATTACACCGCCAAGGTGGTGAGCAAGGTGCTGTCCGGCTGATTGCCGCGGACGCCTTGAACCGCTTGATTTTTCGCTCCACACCCCTGATATCCGGGCCGAATCGACAATTGGAAGGGACAGAAGCCGATGGCGGACACGAATACGCACGTGCCCGAAACCGAGCCCAAGACCGAGCCCACGAACGAAGAGCCGAAGGCGGTGACCGACGCCGCCGCGACGGCGCCGGCCGATGCCGGAACGCAGGTGCCGGCCGATCCCACCGAGGCGCTGGCGCGCGAAGCGGCCGATCTCAAGGACCGCCTGCTGCGGGCTCTCGCCGAGATGGAGAACCTGCGCCGGCGGACCGACAAGCAGGTGGCGGACGAGCGCGTCTATGGGATCGCCAGCTTCGCCCGCGACCTGCTGAGCGTGGCCGACAACATGCGCCGCGCGCTCGACGCGGTCGGCCCGGAGCTGCGCGAGAGCGCCGACGCGGGCGTGAAGGCGCTCATCGAGGGCGTCGAGCTGACCGAGCGCGAGTTTCTCAAGGTGCTGGAGAAGCGCGGCGTGCAGAAGCTCGAGCCGCTCGGAGCAAAATTCGATCCCAACTTTCACCAGGCGATGTACGAGGTTCCGGATGCCTCGGTGCCGCCCGGCACTGTGGTGCAGGTCGTCCAGTCCGGCTACACGATCGGCGATCGGGTGCTGCGCCCGGCCCTGGTGGCGCTCGCCAAGGGCGGCGCCAAGCCGGCCGCCGATCCCGCCAACGACAACGCGGGACGGATGTCGGATGACAGAGATCAGAGGTCAGATGACAGAAACTCATCTGACATCTGACCTCTGACATCCGACCTCTGATTACTTCGGCTCGATGCCGTCGCGCACCGCGCGCATGCGGGTGAACAGCGCCGGCCACGCGTCGCTGCGCGCCATGCCGAAAATGTGCAGGAACCGGCCCGGGCCGAAGCGCATCCACTGCACCAGCGTGACGGCGGCAGAGCTCGCGTCCTCCTTCGCCTCCGCCAGAACCTCGTAGCCCGGCTGGCCGCCGATACGCAGCGGCTCCGAGCGTACGATACGGATCTCCTTGACGCCCGGCGTGGCGGCGAGGAGCCGGCGGGCGAACGCTTCGCGCTCCGCCGGCTGCGGCGGCGCCGCCGGCGGAATGGCGATCAGCATGTAGGGCTGGTCGGTCGTCCCGACCGCGTCCTTCGGCCCTTCGGTCAGCAAGGCCGTTCCATCGGGAAGGGCCCGCACCAGGCGGAACCCGGCGAGATCGCGCAGCTCGTAGGGCAGGAGCGTGAGCTGCTCCTGCTGCGGGACCTTGCGCACCGCCAGGCTGGCCAACGCGGCCCGGCACGCCGCGTCCGGATAGGTTTCGGCCGCCGCGTCGGGCACCTGCAGGGTGACGATGGCGGTCAATTCGCTGGTCGCGGCAATGAGCGCCCATTTGCGCAGCGACATCCCGCCCGCGTCCTGGTGCGCCACCACGATGAAGCCCTGGCCATCCTTGATCGCGACGTCCTCGCGCCGCTCCGCCTCGACGCCTTTGGCCTTCAAGGCGTCGACCGTGAACGCCTTCTCCATGGCCTGGAAGGCGTCGGGCGGCAGCTCGCTCAGCAACAGCGCAACATTGCGGTCGCGGTCCTCGAACCCCTGGAAGGTCGTGCTCGGCACCATCCCGGCCGGCGGCACGAGACCGATGCGCGAGCCCAGCGGGAACACCGCTTCCGCCGCCTGCACGGCCGATCCGACTGCCACGGCGAGCGCCAAGATCGTCAAGCTCAGCCATTTGATCATGTGGGACATGCCGAGGCTCCAGCGATGCCGCGCACCATGGCGCAAAATCGGGCCAAGGTAGGGCGCCGGGCTCCCGATGCTTAGCACGGTTTGCTGACCCGCCTGAGCGTGAGGTTGATGCGCCCGCCCTCCGGCAGCAACGTGGAAGTCGCGGGCATGATCCGGTCGACCCCGTGGAAGGCGAGGCGCGCCGCGCCACCGAGCACCACCGCGTCCCCCGAGGCAAGGCGGAACGCGCGGGTCGGATCGCCGCGGCTGCTGCCGCCGACCCGGAACAGGCAGCTGTCGCCGAGCGAGAGTGAAACCACCGGCGCGGCAAAATCCTGCTCGTCGCGGTCCTGATGCAGCCCCAT
>DASPZC010000417.1:0-4781 GCA_035636455.1 Xanthobacteraceae bacterium | reverse complement strand
CGGCACGGTCAATGTGGGCGACCGCTTCACCGTCGCGGGCTACGGCGTCACGGTGCGCGGCGACGGCACGACCGGCGGGACCGCGCGCGCCGCCGCGCTGGTTGCGACCGGCCGGCCGGGCACCTTGCAAATCCGCCTAGTCGACCCGGCAACCCGCGGCGAGCGCGCCGGGCTCGGCGCGTGCACGGCGGATTCGGGCGCGCCCGTATTCGAGGAAGCCGACGGCGCGCTCGCGGTCGTCGGCGTGGTGAGCTGGTCGACCGGCCCGGGCGGCACCGACGGCTGCGGCGGGCTCACCGGGGTCACCCCCATCGTGCTCTACCGCGACTGGATCATCGCGACGGCGCGCCAGCTCGGCAGCCCGCTCGCGCCGTGAGGCCGATCGTCCAGCCTATCCTTTGAGCTTTGCCAGCTTCGCACGACCGGTTTGCTCGTCCAGTGGCGTGATACTGTAGTAGCCGGAATTCTCCGAGACAGCGGCGTCGAGCAACTGGCCGGCCAAACCGGCGGCCATCGTCAGCGCCACGCCTGCCGGTCGCGGTGCCACTTCCACGTAATACACGGCTCTGGGCCGGAGAGTGATTTGGGCGGAGAAACGGCCCGGGGCAATCGTTTCCACCGTCAGCGCGTAGGTTCCGGGATCTCTGTCAATAAAGAAAAAAGAACCCGCGGCGAGCTCGCCGACTTTTTGTCCATTGATCTTGATATCGGGCGTATTGAGTATGCCGAACGGATTGGTCTCCCGAAGGAAGTAAATCCGCGCCTGGCTGGAGCTTTGCGCTTTGCTCTGCGATTCAAGGGTGCTAGTGCTGCACGCCGTGAAAAGCATCATCAAAAAAATCACAATTGCACGTGCGGCAACCTTATGCACTGCCAGGCCCCCATCCCTATAGTCACAATCTGAAGTTACTGAAAAAGTGCGGGCGGATGCAAGCAATAACTGCAAGGGGCCGTCAGCAAACAGCTTTTGACACTCATTCTTTGCGTTCGGATTTCGCGGCCGGCGCCCGGCGTGCGCGCTTGGGCCAGCGCAGCGGCCAATCGACGATGCGGTCTTCGAGCGCCTCGGTCGGCACGTCGTCCTCCGAGGCGCTGACGCGCCCGCGCACGGAAATGCCGGCCTGATGCACCGTGTCGGGATCGCCGGAGACCAGCGGGTGCCACCAGTAAAGGTCCTTGCCTTCATCGAGCAGCCGATAGGCGCAGGTCGGCGGCAGCCAGCCGATCTTGCCCACGACCTTCGGGGTGAGGCGCACGCAATCGTCGACCTTTTCGGTGCGGTGGGCATAGTCGCGGCAGCGGCAGGTCCCGGCGTCAAGCAGCCGGCACCCGACATTGGTGAAATAGATGTCCTCGGTGTCCTCGTCCTCGAGCTTGACGAGGCAGCAGCGCCCGCAGCCGTCGCACAGGCTCTCCCACTCGGCATCGCTCATTTCGGCGAGCCGCTTGCGTTGCCAGAAGGGGGCGTTCCGGTCGGTCATGCGATGGCGTCCTTGCCCTTTGGACGCTAGCACTCGCGTGCGAAAACGCCAGGGCCCCCCGCGGCGTATTGCACCGGCAAGTTCGTGGCGTACATTGGTGCCATTGACGGAGGCAAGTCCATGAAGATCAAGGTTGTCGTGCACGAGGCGGAGGAAGGCGGCTACTGGGCCGAGGTGCCCGCCATTCCCGGCTGCGCGACCGAGGGCGAAACCTTCGAGGAGTTGCTGCAGAATCTGTATGAAGCGATCGAAGGCTGCCTGTCCGTCGATATCGCAGCACCGGCCGAGGGTGCGAAGGATCGGGTCGTGGAAATCGCCATATGAAGGCGATGGCGGGCCGTGAATTTGCACGACTTAGTCGTAAACCTCACGCCGGTGACCAACGGTAACGACCAACACCAGCAGGCGATCGTCCTTAATCGAGACGAGGACGCGAAAATCTCCTACGCGATAACGCCAAAAGCCCTTCACATCGCCGACCAGCGGATGGCCGAATCGGCGCGGATCATCCGTCGTGGCAATGCGCTTACGTAGGTAGGTCAGGACGAGGCGTCGCGCCTCGTGACCGAGCTTTCTCAAGTCCCGCGCAGCATCGGGGTGAAACTCGACGCGCCAGACCGGCGCTTCCTTCACCGCCTACTCTCAGAAAGTAATTCCTGCTCCAGTTCCTCGAGCGTCACAGGCTCACCGCCACGCTCGAGCCGCTTGCGCGCGAGGTGATAGTCCTCCAGGTCTTCCAGGTGCCGCAGGATCGCCTCGCGCGCGTAAAACGTCTTGGTCCGTCCGGTCTTCTTGGCAAGCGCGTCAAGGCGCTTTTCAATGTCCGCGGGAAGCCGCAAAGCCAGCATGGCAGGTCTCCTGTTGCTATACAAATATAGCAACAGGCCTTATCCGGCAAGTGGCGGCGCCCTATCCCCCGCGAAACCCTCTCCTCTCGCGGCCGTAAGTGCTATCGGAACACCACCTTCTTACCGCCGTTTTCCCGTGTCAGAGGTCCCGGACGTTGGCCCCGGGAGCCCGGATAGGCTAAGAAGGCGGCGAACCGGCGCATTTTGGCGTCGGGCGCCCCGGAACCGGACGAACCGAGCTTGCGCGAGCTGTTTTCCCAGGACTGGAAGACGAGAATCGAGCGCTTCCTGCTCGACCTCGACGCGCGCGTCGATTCGGCGGTGTTCCGCTCCGGCGCCTGGCTGCGGGAATACTACGAGCGCTTCTCGACATTCATGGACCGTTTCCACGTCTCGGGGTGGCGGCGGGTGGCGGTGGAGGTGATCTCGGAGGGGGCGACGCTCAGCACCGGCGGCCTGGTGGTGCTGCTCGCGCTCGCCATCCCGGCCTTCCGCGAGACCTCGGACGACGACTGGCTGAAGAAGTCGGAGCTCGCCGTCACCTTCCTCGACCGTTACGGCAACGAGGTCGGCACGCGCGGCATCCGCCACAACGATTCGATCCCGCTGGAGCAGTTTCCCGACCACCTGATCAAGGCGGTGCTGGCCACCGAGGACCGGCGCTTCTACGAACACTTCGGCATCGACTTCCCCGGCACGGCCCGCGCGCTGACCGCCAACGCGCGGGCGGGCGGCGTGGTCCAGGGCGGCTCCTCGATCACCCAGCAGCTCGCCAAGAACCTGTTCCTCAGCAACGAGCGCACCATCGAGCGCAAGATCAAGGAAGCGTTCCTCGCCATGTGGCTGGAGACGCGCCTGTCGAAGAACGAGATCCTCAAGCTCTATCTCGACCGCGCCTACATGGGCGGCGGCGCCTTCGGGGTCGACGCGGCGGCACAATATTATTTCGGCAAGTCCGCGCGCGACGTGAACCTCGCCGAGGCGGCGATGCTCGCCGGCCTGTTCAAGGCGCCGACGCGCTTTGCCCCGCACGTGAACCTGCCGGCGGCACGCGCCCGCGCCAACGTCGTGCTCGACAATCTGGTCGAGGCCGGGTTCATGAGCGAGGGCCAGGTGTTCGGCGCCCGGCGCAATCCGGCGACCTCGATCGACCGGCGCGACGACCACGCCGCCAACTACTATCTCGATTGGGCGTTCGACGAGATGAAGAAGCTCGTCGACACCTTTCCCAAGTCGATGACCGAGCGGGCCTTCGTGGTGCGCACCGCGCTCGACGTCGGCCTGCAACGGCAGGCGGAGACGGCGATCGAAAGCTCGCTGCGCCAATACGGCCGCGAGTATCACGCGAGCCAAGCCGCCGCCGTGGCGATGGACACCGACGGCGCAGTCCGCGCCATGGTGGGCGGCCGCGACTACGGCCAGAGCCAGTTCAATCGCGCGGTCGACGCGCTGCGCCAGCCCGGCTCCTCGTTCAAGCCCTACGTCTACGCCACCGCGCTTGCCAACGGCTTCAAGCCGACCTCGATCGTGGTCGACGCGCCCATCTGCATCGGCAATTGGTGCCCGCACAACTACTCGGGCGGATATGCCGGCTCGATGACGCTCACCCAGGCGCTGATGCGCTCGATCAACACGGTGGCGGTGCGCCTGTCGATCTCGATCGGCAACGGCAATCCGAAGGCGGGGCGCGCGAAAATCATCGACACGGCGCGCAAGATGGGCTTGCGCACGCCGCTGCCGGACACGCCCTCGCTGCCGATCGGCGCCGACGAGGTCACCGTGCTCGACCATACGGCCGCCTTCGCGACCTTCCCCAATCTCGGCAAAGCCGTGACCCCGCACGCGGCCCTCGAGGTGCGCACCGCGAGCGGCGATCTCGTCTGGCGGTTCGACCGCGACGGCAGGAAGCCGCAGCCGGCGATCAGCCCGCAGGTCGCGCAGAACATGATCTTCATGATGAACAAGGTGGTCGAGGAAGGCACCGGCCGGCGCGCCCAGCTCGACGGAATCAAGGCGGCCGGCAAGACCGGGACGACCAACGCCTACCGCGACGCCTGGTTCGTGGCCTACACCGGCAACTTCGTGTGCGGCGTGTGGTTCGGCAACGACGATTACAGCCCGACCAACCGGATGACCGGCGGCTCGCTCCCGGCGATGACCTGGCACGAGATCATGGCCTACGCGCACCAGGGCATCGAACTGAAACCGCTGCCGGGCCTCGGACCGGCGACGGCGCCGAAGGAGCCGGCCGTGGCCGAGAGCGCCACGCCCGAAGCCGCGCCAAAGCCCGTGCAGTTGACGCGCCGCGCCGCCGACATCCTGGTGCGGGTCGAGCGCATGATGGAAAACGCCTCGCGCGCGCTCGTGACCGCGCCGCCCGGCCCGGGCCAGCGCGGCGCCGCCGCCGACCGCGACGGGGCGTTCGCGTCCGCCTCCGATCGCCCGCCGCCGG
>DASPZC010000416.1:0-9841 GCA_035636455.1 Xanthobacteraceae bacterium | reverse complement strand
TGTGCGGCCGGACACGATTCTCGCGAGCAACACCTCGGTGATCCCGATCACCAAAATCATGGAAGGGTTGAAGGATCGCTCGCGGGCGCTCGGCACTCACTGGTGGAATCCGCCTTATCTGGTGCCGCTGGTCGAGGTGATCGGCACCCGCTGGACGTCCGCCGCGGCGATCGAGCGGACGGTCGCGCTGCATGCGGCCGCCGGCAAGACGCCGGTGCACGTGAAGAAGGATGTGCCCGGCTTCGTCGGCAATCGCCTGCAGCATGCGCTGTGGCGCGAAGCGATCTCTTTGGTCGAGAACGGCATCTGCGACGCCGCGACCGTCGACACGGTGATCAAGGCGAGCTTCGGCCGCCGCCTCGCCGTGCTCGGGCCGCTGGAGAACGCCGATCTCGTCGGCACCGATCTCACCCTCGCCATCCACAAGACCGTGCTGCCGGCGATCGACGCCCGGCCGGGCCCGTCGCCCTATCTCAAGGCCTTGGTGAAGTCCGGCAAGCTCGGCTTCAAGAGCGGGGAGGGCTTTCGCACCTGGTCCGCGGCAGAGCAGGCCGCCCTGCGCACCCGCTTGCTCAAGCATTTGAAGCAGGCGCGCTCCTGACGACCGTTCCCCGGGCGCGGCGCAGCACGCAGGGGTCCCCGTTGCGCTCTGCGCAACGGGGTGCCCTGGAGTGGTGCGCCGCAGACCCGGGGTCCATGACTCAGATGTAAGCTGGGCCCCGGATCAGCGGCGCACCGTTCCGCTTCGCTTCACGCTGCGCCGCATCCGGGGAACGTCGCATCAATAATGATAATCCTCGATCTTCAGCAGGGGGAACGCGCTGAACACGTGCGGCGGGTTGGTCGGCGTGGCGGCGTGCAGGTATGACCCGTCGAGCTCGGCGAACTTGTTGACGCCGAGCAGGCCGAGGCAGCGCTGCACCTCGTCCTCCAGCAGTTCGAGCATGCGCACGACGCCCGCCTGTCCGGCCGCGGCGAGGCCGTAGCAGTGCATGCGGCCGAGCCCCACGAGATCCGCCCCCATGGCGATCGCCTTGACCACGTCGGTGCCGCGGTAGAAGCCGCCGTCGATCATGATTTTCGCGCGGCCCTTCACCTCCGCGACGATCTCGGGGAGGAACTCGATCGCGCCGCGGCCGTGGTCGAGCTGCCGCCCGCCGTGGTTCGACACGTAGATCCACTCGACCCCGTGATCGAGGCAGATGCGGGCGTCCTCGGCGGTATGGATGCCTTTGATGGCGAGCGGAATGTTGAGCATGCCCTTGATGCGCTTGATGGTGCGCCAGTCGAGCGCCGACTGGTACTCGCGGCCGGCGACCCGCCGGCGCCCCGCGGTCACGTGCCGCTTGGCGAGGTCGCGCTCGCGCCGGCTGTAATGGGCGACGTCGACCGTCACGCAGAACCCCGCGTAGCCGTTGTCCATGGCGCGGCGCACGTGGTCGTCGACGAACGCGTCGTCGCCGCGCACGTAAAGCTGGAAGATGCGGCACGCGTCCGGCGCCGCCTTGGCCACGCCCTCGAGGCCCGGCTGGCTCACCGAGCTGAGCATGTGCGGCACGCCGAACTCGCCGGCCGCGCGCGCCACGGTCGCGCCGGCGCCCTCGTGGAACGTCTCGAGCGCGCCGACCGGCGCGATCATCACCGGCAGGCGCAGCTTGCGCCCGAACTGCTCGACCGACGTGTCGGTCTTGCTCACGTCGCGCAGCACCCGCGGCCGGAACGCGATCGAATCGAGCGCCATGCGGTTGCGCCGCAAGGTGGTCTCGCTCTCGGTGCCGCCGACGATGTAGTCCCAGGCGTTCTGGTCGAGGTTCTGGCGCGCCTTGCGGATGATCTCGTGCAGATTCTCGAAGTCGGAGCCGGCGAGGCGCAGCGCGGGCGTCATCGCGTCGGGATTTTCGCTTTTCATGTTCATTCTCTCACGGTGGTGAAGGCGGCCGGAATGTGGAACTCGAGGAAGCTGGCGCCGGAAAAGCCGTCGGCGACGCGCAGCCCGTGCGTGTCGTTCATGGCGAAATAGGCCGCCTGGCCCGGCGCGACCCGCACCTGCTCGCCGTTGACGGTGAACTGCAGCGCGCCGTCGAGCGGCACGAACATGCTCTCCGCATTGGGATGATGGTGCAGGCCGGTGACGGTGTCCTTCTCGTACATGACGATCATGGCATGGCCGCGCTCGGAATGCGCCGCGCCGTGGCCGACGAAATAGACGCGGCGTTTCCTCTCCGCGGGGACGTCGTGGATCGGCGTCGTGGCGCGTTCGGCGACGCGGATGCCGTCGTGGAAACCAGGAAATTTTCCGCTGCCGTCCGCTGCCGGCGGCGCCAGCACGCTGACGATGTCGAGCGGGGCGGTGCCGCCGTTCTCGATCGAGTAGCTCTGCCCCTCCTGAATCGTCGCAAAGGTCTGCGGCGACAGCACGTGCTTGGCGCCGCCCGTGGCGATGCCGCCGCTGCCGGCGAGCACGAACAGATAGCCGTCCGATCCCTCGGGCACGCTGGCGCCAAAACTCCTGCCCGGCGCGACCCGGATGAACTCGGCCGCCATCTCCCGCACGTCGCCGCGCGTGATCGCCGCCGTGCTCACGCCATCGCTGGATTGCTGCGCAGCCAGATCAGCAAACGTCACCACCCGGCCCATTCTGTTTGCTCCTAGGTCACATCCATCTAAGCTCGCGCGCTTCACCTCTCCCCGCGTGCGGGGAGAGGTCGGCCGCGAAGCGGCCGGGTGAGGGGGCCTTTACGAATGCGCACTTCCTCAGAGGCCCCCTCACCCCAACCCTCTCCCCGCAAGCGGGGAGAGGGAGTCCGCCTCAATCGATCTCCAGCCCCTGCGCCGGCCGGTCGGCGCGGCGGCACCAGTATTCCCACGCGCGGTCGATGCCGAAGCCCGACGTGCGCGCGGTCACCGCGTCGACCTCGCCGGGCGAGAGGAATTTGACGTCGCCGATCGCCATCGCCTTCATCTGCAGGTTGGCGTTGAGCTCCATATAGATCGAGACGTACACCGCCTTGCGCAGCGTCTCGGCGGCGACGACGCAGCCGTGCCCGCGCATCAGCGCGGTCGGCCGGTTGCCCAGGGTTTTCGCGAGGTCGCGTCCCATCGCCATGTCGGCCACCAGCAGGTCGGTGTCGCCGAAATTGTCCTTGATGTCCCACACCGGCACCTCGTGGCCGATGGTGGCGCACATGTGCATCAGCGGGCGCAGCTTTTTCTGCGTGATGCCGAACGGAATGACGCTCGGGCTGTGGTTGTGGACGACCGACTTGATCTCCGGCCGCGCTTCGTAGATCGCCCCGTGGATGAACCGTTCGAGATAAGGCTTGCGGCCCTGCGCGTCGGTCGGCGTGCCGTCGAGCGAAAACTCCATCAGGTCGCCGACCTCGATGCATTGCGGCGCGCGCGCCCGCGACATCAGGAAGCGGTCCGCGCGGTCGGGGTGGCGCACGGTCACGTGCCCGAAGCCGTCGACCACGTTCTCGTTGGCGAGGATGCGGTTCGCGGTCACGAGCTCTTCCAGCAGCAGGTCAATCGCCATGGCAACGGTCCGGTGAGGATAGGGCGCGGGCGGGGCAGGGCGGATATTGTCGCACAACCCGAAGACTCGATACAAACCCACAAATGGATACGCAGGTCCTCGTCGTCGGCGCCGGCCCGGTCGGGCTCACCCTTGCGGTCGCGCTCGGCAAGCGCGGCGTGCGCTGCACCATCATCGAGCAGAAGCCGGCGCCCGCCAAGCTGCCGAAGATGGAGCGGTGCAACGCCCGCACCATGGAAATCTACCGCCGCATGGGCATCGTCGAGAAGGTGCGCGCCGCCGGCCTGCCGGCGCACTGCCCGATGGACGTGTTCATCGTCACCTCGCTGATCGAGCCGCCGCTGCTGCACCTGCCCTATCCCTCGGTCGAGGAGGCGCGGGCGGAGATCGCGGCGAGGAACGACGGCACCCTGCCGCGCGAGCCCTATCAGCTCATCTCGCAATACACCCTCGAACCGCTGCTCAAATCGATCGCCGAGACGCTGCCCAGCGTGACCGTGCGTTACGGCTGCACGCTGGAGTCGTTCGCGCAGGATGCGGGTTCGGTTAGTGCCGCCGTGGTGAACGCGAACGGCGCGGCCGCGACCATCACGGCCGATTATCTCGTCGGGTGCGACGGCGGGGCGAGCGCGGTGCGGCGCCAGCTCGGCATCCGCCTCGAGGGCGAAGCGAACCTCATGCAGTTCCGCCAGGCGCTCTACCGCTGCGACGATCTCTACGAGCGCATCCCCATCGGCAAGGGCCGGCACTATCACGTCGCCGACGGCCGGGCGACGTTCCTGATCGTCCAGGACGATACGCGCCACTTCACCCTGCATTCGGTGGTCGAGAACGACGCCGACATGGCGACGATGTTCGAGAAGACCGTCGCTATGCCGGTCGACTACGAGATGCTCTATGTCGGCCAATGGAAGCAGAACCTGCTGCTCGCCGAGCGCTACGGCGAGGGCCGCGTGTTTCTCGCCGGCGACGCGGTGCACCTGGTGATCCCGACCGGCGGGCTCGGCATGAACAGCGGGGTGGGCGACGCCGTCGATCTCGCGTGGAAGCTCGCCGCCACCTTGCAGGGTTTTGGCGGCCCCGGCCTGCTCGCCTCCTATGAGATCGAGCGCCGGCAGGTCGGCCGGCACGTCGTCGCCGCGTCGACCTTCGCCTCGCGCGGCCGGCGCGGCTGGCGCGCCGCCTACCGGCCGTGCATCCGCGACAACACGCCGGACGGCACCGCGGCGCGCGCGCACCTCGCGCGCATCGCCGACGTGGAGCAACGCAAGTCGAACGAGATGATCGGCGCCGAGCTGGGCTACCGCTACGCGGACTCGCCGATCGTCTGGCCCGAGCCGGGCGAGGGGCCGGCGTTTGATTTCACGAGCTACGTGCCGACCACTTGGCCGGGCGCCCGGCTGCCGCACGCGTGGCTTGCGGACGGCACCGCCCTGCACGACCGGCTCGGCCACGGCTACACCTTGCTGCGGCTCAATGGCGGGCACGACACCGCGGCGCTCGAACAGGCGCTGCGCGCGACCGGCGCGCCCCTCGACGTGCTCGACGTCGGCGACGCCGTGGCGCGCGAGATCTACGGCCGCGATCTCCTGCTGCTGCGCCCCGACCTGCACGTGGCGTGGCGGGGCGATCGCCCGCCCGATGATCCGCACAAGCTCGCGGCGGTCGTCACGGGGAACGGACATTGACGAATAACGACTAGCCAATAGCGCCACCCTCATCCTGAGGAGGCCGCACCGGTCTCGGGTTTACCCGAGATCGGCATTATGATGCGCAAGTCGGCTACAGCCGACTTGCGTGCGGCCGTCTCGAAGGATGGAAGCGGATGCGCCCTTGTCCATCCTTCGAGACGCGTCGCTTCGCGACGCTCCTCAGGATGAGGGTTTCGTTCAATTCGCCATCGAACAGGAGCGACTCATGCCCACCGCCAACGTCATCACCATCGAGGAGCATTTCTGGCACCCCGAACTCGCCGGGTCGGCGCCGAAGAACGTCGCGCATCTTCGGTGGCAACGCTCGCGCGCTGCTGGAGCTGTGATCAGCGCGCGGTGAAATAAATCGCCAGCGTGATCGCGCAAATGGCGGCGCCGCACAGCAGCCAGCCGAGCAGCAGGACGGAAAACCGCATGAGTGCGTCCCGGGCGGTGCCGTCGGATGGCCGCCGCGCCTCCAGGTAGCGCGAATAGCCGTACACGAACCAGATGGGGGCGGCCGGCGAGAGCCACACGCTCACCCCCATGCTGGCAAGAATGTCCAGGCGCCTGGCGATGTCGAGCTCGTCGTCGCTCGCGACGCTGAGCAGGCCGCCAAAAGGAACGAGCGGCAGGCCGGCCAATATCCCTCTTTTGGCATCCGAAATGTTCGAATACGCGGTCGCGACGAGAAAGACAGCGAGACACAATGCAAATAGTCCTACCCGTCTCCTGTTCGACCAGACAATGTCCGAAATATAAGTCGAGGAAAAGAACTCGCGTTCCGGCGCAGCGATCATGCGCGGCGAATGCAAATAACTGGCGACGCAGAGCGCAAGCGCCGCCAACAGGACGCCGACGATCGTCGACGCGATGCCGTACTTGATTTGATGTTGTGGTGCTATGCCGTCGTCGACCGTCTTGCGAAACACCAGCCCGACCCACAGCGCGATCACGGCGGCAACGAGCAGCCAGGCGAGAACGTCTGGCGCGACGACACGCGCGAGCCCGAGAAACGCGACGATGTAGCCGGCGCACAGTGCGCCGTTGAGCACCGGCATCCACAGCATGCTCTTGGCCATGGCGGCGGCGCGTTCCTGGCCTTCGTAGAAAAAGCTCAGGCCGTTGAGCGCTGGGAAGGTCAACATCAGCCCCGCCGCGCCGGGAAACGGGGCGGCGAGCACGACGATGATCACATAGACGATCGTCCCGGCGACGACGCGAGCGAGTATTCTCATCACCCGGTCTCGATCAGCTCACCGCCCTCATCCTGAGGAGCGTCGCGAAGCGACGCGTCTCGAAGGATGAGGTGCGCAGTGTGCGATGGCCCGCGCCATGGAATCACCTGATCCCGAGCAGCGGCCAGTAGAACGGCACCAGCACGATCACGATCAGGAACTCGACGACGCTGAGCCAGGCACCGATGCGCAGGAGGTCGCGCGGCTGGAAGAAGCCGTACGAGTAGCCGACGATCATCACCGCCGACTGGTAGGCGAAGATCTTGCCGCCCGCCGCGAAGGTCCAGATCATGCCGAGCTGCAGCGGGTTGAAGCCGTTGGCCTTGGCGAAGCTCATCAGCAGCGGGATCGAGGTGCCGAGCATGGGGATCTCGCTCGCCAGGAACAGGTGATAGACGAACGCCGTCCAGTAGAGCACGACGGTGGAGATGAACACGTTGGTCATCAGCGGCGCCATCCAGGCGAACATCACGTCGGTGAGCACGCCGAGGCCCTTGGTCTGCTCCAGCACCGAGCCCATGCTCACCGCGGCGGCGACGAAGAAGATCGGCAGATAGTTGAGCCGCTTCATATCGTCGATCTCGAGGATGCCGACGCCCGGCAGCAGCGCGAACAGGCCGACCCCCATGGCGATCATCGAGGGCGGCACGTGATGAATGAAGTCGGTGATCCACAGCAAGGTGGCGAGCGCGATCAGCGCGGCGGCGCGCTGCTCGATCGGCTTCCACGGCCCGAGCTTGTCCAGCTCGGCGCGCAGATAATCGAGCCCGCCCTCGAGCACCGGCTTTTCCGGCGGGAAGAGCCACAGGGTGAGCCGCCACGCCGCCAGGATGGTGAGGATGTCGCAGGGCAGGTAGGCGACGAACCATTGGCTCCATTGAACGTCGACGCCGCCGAACTGCTCGATGCCGCCGCGCGCGGTGATCGAGGCGGCGCCGGCGATGATCATCTTGTCGAACAGGCCGGCCGTATAGGTGATGATCAGGAATATGCCGCGCCCGACGTTGCTGCCCGGGCCGACCCGGAACGCCTCGACCAGGCCGAGCGAGATCGACGCCATGATCACCACCCGGGCGAGGCCCGACGGCACGATCAAGGTGAGCAAAAAGTCGGTGATGATGAGGCCGAGCAGGATGCTCGAATAGCTGACGCCGACCCGCATCATCACCAGGTAGGCGAGGCGGCGCGCCAGGCCGGACTTGGTGGTGATGGCGCCGAGCAGCAGCGCGCCGAACAGGAACCACGCCGTCTCGTTGGCGAAGCCGGTGAACGCGGTGCGGAAGGGGACGATGTGCAGCGCCCAGAACAGGAAGCAGCCGATGAAGCCGACGAGCGCCGGCTCGGTCGCCTCGGTCGCCCAGGCAAGGATCATGAAGGCGGCGATGGCGATGCCGTGCTTGGTCGCCGGCTCAAGCGGGAGCGGCGCGAACCAGATGGCCGCCGGCACCACCACGCAGGCGATGCGGGCGACCCAGGTCCGCCAAGCCTCGGCCGGCGCCGCCGTCACGCCCGGGGATGTGTCCTTGCCCGCCTCCATGCAGCCCCCCTCATTTTCGCCCACCTTACCGGCGGCGAACGGGGCTGCGAAAGCGAATTTGACGGAGGATGCGCCGGCCTAGCTCGCCCGGCGCAGGTCGGGCTGGGGGCCGGGGCCGTCGGATTCGCTCGTGGCCTGCTCGGCGAGCCGCACCCAGGCCTGGGCCATGCTCACCAGCGCCGAGCGCGTATAGGGATCGCGCGTAGCCCGCGCGAGCCGCAGGCAGTCCGCGGCGTGAATCCGATAGATCTCGCGGGCACTCATCAGCGCTGCACCGTCCCCAAGCGACCGTCCCGTCAAGGCAATGCGGCTCCCGCCAAGCCGTTCCGCCGTTGCTTTCGATTTGACTCGAATTGCGTTTCCAAGTCGTGAAGATTGGCGCCGGCTCGGCGACAAGGAGGGAAAACATCGACGGGCATCGCCGCGCGATGCGCGGCTCAACTCATCCTGCAATGGCTTCCGGCAATTACCTCCAAATCAGTCGAATTATCCCGTCCGACAGGCGCGAATTAGGAACCGGTCAACCAAGTGCCGGTAATCTGCGCTAGTCGGAGGGGTGTGTGTGTGTTCCCGTCCGGCCGGTCCCGGTCGTTCAGGTTGCCCCCTGCAGCGATCGGGACTGCTTTCCCTTAGCCCATTGCATTAGCCCGGCGCTGGCGGTGCCACAACGGCACCTCCTCATATTGTCCGCGCTTGTGGCAAATAGGGCACACACGCCGCCTGTTTGTTGCGCGCTGAGCTTCGCTCCACTGCCGCGAGTTGCGCCGGCGCGCCCCGCTGTTACACTCCCGCCCGATAGGACATGGGATGTGCCGCGTCCGTCGAAGTCACCAACGCTAGGCTCCGGCGCGGCGGGAAAGGTTTTGCGATGGACGACGAGGCCCGGACGAACTCCGGCCTCGACCCCGCGCGCAGGCGGGGATCGCGCCTGCGGCCGCCCTGGGGTCGGCGAGGCTTGTCGCGCCATGCGGAACGCGTCGGCCCCGCGCCCGCGCGGCCGACCTACGCGGCGCTCGACCTCGGCACCAACAATTGCCGGCTGCTGGTGGCGCGGCCGACCGGCGACGCCTTTCGCGTCATCGACGCGTTCTCCCGCATCATCCGGCTGGGCGAGGGTGTGTCCGCGTCGGGGCGGCTGAGCGATGCCGCGATCGGCCGTGCGGTTGCCGCGCTCACCATCTGCCGCGACAAGATGCGCAACCGCGGCGTCACCCGCGCGCGGCTGATCGCGACCGAGGCCTGCCGTGCCGCCGGCAACGGCATCGATTTCCTGGCGCGGGTGCGCAGCGAGGTCGGCATCGAGCTGGAGATCGTCGACCGCCAGACCGAGGCGCTGCTCGCCGCGACCGGCTGCACCCCCCTGGTCGATCCGGCCGCCGAGGCCGTCATCCTGTTCGACATCGGCGGCGGCTCGTCCGAGCTGATCCGGCTCGGCCGCGGACAGGCTGGCCGCGGCGGCCCGCCGCTGCCCGAGATGCGCGGCTGGATCTCGCTGCCGGTGGGCGTTGTGACCCTCGCCGAGCGGCACGGCGGCATCCGCGTCGACCGGGCGATCTACGAGGCCATGGTGGCCGAGGTCGCCGCCCACATCGCCCCGTTCGTCGCCGCCCATGGGGGCGACCTGCCGCGCGACGCCGTGCACATGCTCGGCACCTCCGGCACCGTCACCACCATCGCCGGCGTTCATCTCGAGCTGCCGCGCTATGACCGGCGCCAGGTCGACGGCTGCTGGCTCAGCGCCGGGCAGGTGTCCGGCGTTCTCGAGCGGCTGCTCGCCATGAGCTACGACGAGCGCGTCGCCAGCCCGTGCATCGGCGTCGAGCGCGCCGACCTGGTGCTC
>DASPZC010000415.1:0-6475 GCA_035636455.1 Xanthobacteraceae bacterium | reverse complement strand
GCCGATTTGCGCGCCAGACTCCCGGGCGGCGCCGCGCGCTTCATCCACGTCGACGGCGAGCATGACGCAGAATGCCTGACCAGGGATCTCGAGCTGGCGCATGCCGTGCTGCATGCGGACGGGGTGATCGCGATCGACGATATGCTGCATCCCGGCTACCCGACCCTGATCACGACCGTGCTCGATCATCTCGCGCGCCATCCCGACATGCGCGTCCTGTGCATCATCGATCGCGAGAGCGTCACGGCGGCGGCGAAATTCCTGATCTGCCGCGTCGATCGGGTGGCCAAATACGAGCGCGATCTCATGACGTGCTTTGCCAAATTCCATTACGTCCTCGGCGCCGACGTCATGGGGCACTTCACGCTTGTCCTGACCCCGGACCCGACGCTTCCGAAGGTCGATTGATCATCCTCCCCGAAGGGAAGGGCGGAGGCGGCGCCGGTGGGGCCATAAAAAAAGCGGTTCCGGGCTTGCGGGCGCCGGAACCGCGAGTGTCAGACAGCAGTGGACTCCAGGGTGAGCTGACCCGGACGTCGCGCGTGGCTCAGCGGAGCTGCGAGTTGATGTTGGTGAAGGTGTTGTTCAGCTTGGTGCCCAGCGCATTGACGCTCACGATGATGACGACCGAAATGCCCGCGGCGATGAGCCCGTATTCGATCGCCGTCGCGCCGGACTCTTCCTTCAGGAAACGCAGGATCAGACTTTTCATGACCAGCCTCTTTTGCCATTCCTCCCGTCGGATGCCAGGTTAACGGCCATTTACTGCCGCGCCGTTGCGGCATTCACTAAAAATTAAATCCATGAATCGGCTTGTTTGATCCCTCCCCGAGGGTGCGTCGCGCAACGGCGCTGGGGGTGGGATCCTCTCGGCACGCGTTGAGCCTGAGAGGCTGTTTCAAAACGTGCGGCTATATTTTTGCAAAACGAACTCCCGAAATAACGCAGCAAAATCAATGGCCATGCGTGCGCACGCTCGCCCGACGTTGCCGCCCTGCCGCGGCAAACGCGCTCCTTACGCCCGCGCGGGTCGCCGGTCGCGGCGCCGGTCGCCCGCCGGCTGGTAGGCGACGCGGGCGTGATAGCCGCAATAGGGCATGCCGATGAGCGTCTTGCCGCCGCAGAAGAAGAAATCCGCCTGGCCCGGATCGCCGATCGGCCAGTGGCACTTGTCCTCGGTCAGCTCGAGGATCGAGCAACGCTGGCCGATCGGGATGACATTCTCGAGCGGCTCGGGGTCGGGCTCGGCCTCCACCTCGTAGACCGGGTGGGCGGCGAGCGCGGTGTTGCCGCGCATCGCGGCGCGCATGCTGCGGAAAATCTGCGAGGGCGCGCGTTGCTTGCGCGGCCGTGGCACCGACGAGGAGGGCGCCTTGGCGCGCCCCGACAGGCCGAGCCGGTGCACCTTGCCGATGACGGCGTTGCGGGTGATGCCCCCGAGCTCGGCGGCGATCTGGCTCGCCGACAATCCGTCGGCCCACAATTTCTTGAGCATCTCGACCCGTTCGTCCGTCCACGTCATGGCGCCCTCCATCCATGATGTCCGGTGCGGGGCAGGGCCGATCGGCCCGGCAGAATCCCATCCCTGCGCCGGGCGGCCCTTCAGCCCGCCAAGCGATACGCGCCACGCAGATGGAACTCAGGAAACAGTCCGCCGCACGAGATATCGTATCCAACGTCATCAAACCTACAATATGGCGCGACTCCCGCGCAAGAGTCCGCGGGCGAAGTTGCGCGTTTTCCCCAATCGGGAGGGGTGTTGTCCCCAGTAATGTCGGCTCGACTCTGTATCCGCCGCCGCGCGCGCCGGGTCGTGCACTGCAGCAAAGACCGTCGCGCGGCGGGGCAAATGTCGGCTCGACGACATTGACAGGCCGCGAACCCGCAATAGAATGTGCTTGGAGTGCCGCCCGGAAAGGCGGCACATTTCATTTTGGCGTCGGCTTGCGACGCCCGACCCGGATGAGCGCGCCGTGACCTCGCACCTGCTTCCGGTCTTTGCCCGCGTCGACCTCGGCTTCGAGCACGGGGAGGGCGCTTGGCTCCACGCCACCAACGGCGAGCGCTATCTCGATTTCGGCACCGGCATCGCGGTGAGCGCGCTCGGCCACAACCACCCGCACCTGACCGAGGCCCTGATCGCCCAGATCAACCGGGTCTGGCACGTCTCGAACCTCTACCGCATTCCCGAAGGCGAGCGCCTCGCCGAGCGCCTGTGCGCGGCGAGCTTCGCCGACACGGTGTTCTTCACCAATTCGGGCGCCGAGGCGGTGGAATGCGCGATCAAGATGGCGCGCAAATATCACTCGGCGAACGGCGCGCCCGAGCGCTTCCGCATGGTCACCTTCGAGGGCGCCTTCCACGGCCGCACCCTGGCGACGCTCGCGGCCACCGGAGCGAAGAAATACCTCGACGGCTTCGGGCCGGTGGTCGACGGCTTCGACCAGGTGCCGCTCGGCGATGTCGCGGCCGTCACCAAGGCCATCGGCCCCAACACGGGCGCGATCCTGATCGAGCCGCTGCAGGCCGAGGGCGGGGTGCGCACCGTCGCGCCGCAGTTCCTGCGCACCTTGCGCCAGCTGTGCGACCAGCACGGCCTGCTGCTGGTGTGCGACGAGGTGCAGACCGGCATCGGCCGCACCGGCGAGATGTTCGCCTACCAGCGCAGCGGGATCGCGCCGGATATAATGACTCTCGCCAAAGGGATCGGCGGCGGCTTCCCGTTCGGCGCGTGCCTCGCCACCGCCGCGGCCGCCAAGGGCATGACCGCCGGGACGCACGGCTCGACCTTCGGCGGCAACCCGCTCGCCATGGCGGCCGGCAACGCGGTGCTCGACGTGGTGCTGGCGCCTGGCTTCCTCGACCGCGTGCGCCACACGGCGGTGCTGCTCAAGCAGCGGCTCGCCGAGATCAAGGACCGTCATTCGGCGGTGATCGCCGAGGTCCGCGGCGAAGGCCTGCTGATCGGGATGCGTGCCGTGGTTCCGAGCGGAGATCTGGTCGACGCGCTGCGCGCGGAAAAGCTTCTCACGGTCGGCGCCGGCGAGAACGTCGTGCGCCTGCTGCCGCCGCTCACGGTGGGCGAGGCGGACCTCGACGAGGCGGTCGGCATGATCGACCGCGCGTGCACGCGCGTTGCCCAGGCTCTGGCGAAGCGGCCCAAGGAGGGAGCGGTGGGGTGAACGGAAGCGTTCGCCATTTCCTCGACCTGATCGACATCCCGGCGCCCGACCTGCGCGGGATGATCGATGCCAGCCGCGCCATGAAGCAGCGGCAAAAGCGCGACCGCGGCGGCGAGCGGCCGCTCGCCGGCAAGATGCTCGCCATGGTGTTCGACAAGCCGTCGACCCGCACCCGCGTCTCCTTCGACATCGCCATGCGCCAGCTCGGCGGCGACACCATCGTGCTCACCGGCCAGGAGATGCAGCTCGGGCGCGGCGAGACCATCGCCGATACCGCGCGCGTGCTCTCGCGCTACGTCGACGCCGTCATGATCCGCATCCTCGACCACGCGGCGCTCACCGAGCTGGCGCGGCACGCCACGGTCCCGGTGATCAACGGCCTGACCCGGCTGTCGCATCCCTGCCAGGTGATGGCCGACGTCATGACCTACGAGGAACATCGCGGCACGATCCGCGGCCGCAGCGTCGCCTGGACCGGGGACGCCAACAACGTGCTGGCGTCGTGGATGCATGCGGCCCAGCGCTTCGAGTTCCGCCTCAACGTCGCGACCCCGCCCGAGCTGGCGCCGCGCCGCGACCTCGTGGCGTGGGCCGAGGGGTCGGGTGCCGCGATCCGCATCGGCCATGATCCGGAGGAGGCCGCCGCCGGCGCCGACTGCATCGTCACCGACACCTGGGTGTCGATGGGCGACAAGGACGGCAGCCGCCGCCACAATCTGCTGCGGCCCTACCAGGTCAACGCGCGCCTGATGGCGCGGGCGAAACCGGATGCCGTGTTCATGCATTGCCTTCCGGCCCACCGGGGCGACGAGGTCACCGACGAGGTGATGGACGGACCGCAGTCGGTGGTATTCGACGAGGCGGAGAACCGCCTCCATGCGCAAAAAGGCATCCTGGCCTGGTGTTTCGACGCAATCGGCCGATGAGCGAGATCGCGATCCCTGTCCGCGCCCCCGCGGCGACGTCCGAAGACGACACTATCCTGCCGTTCGAGGTCGCGGCCCTCGACCTGCGCGGGCGGGTGGTCCGGCTCGGCGCCGCGGTCGACGACATCCTGACGCGCCACGACTACCCGGCGCCGGTCAGCAAACTACTGGGCGAAGCCGTGGTGCTCACGGTGATGCTCGGTTCGGCCCTCAAATTCGAGGGCCGCTTCATTTTACAGACCCAGAGCGACGGGCCGGTCCGCATGGTGGTGGTCGACTTCACCACCCCGGACCGGGTGCGCGCCTGCGCGCGGTTCGATGCCGCGCGCCTCGCGGCGGCGATCGCGGCGGGGGAGACGTCGACCGGCGCGCTGATCGGCCGCGGCCATCTCGCCATGACTATCGACCAGGGCGGCGACATGAGCCGCTACCAGGGGGTCGTGGCGCTCGACGGCGGCGGCTTCGAAGCGGCCGCGCACGAATATTTCCGCCGCTCCGAGCAGATTCCGACCCGCGTCCGCCTCGCGGTCGCCGAGGAATTCCGCGCCGGCGAAGGCGGCGCGCGCCGGCATTGGCGCGCCGGCGGGCTTTTGCTCCAGTTTCTTCCGCGCGCGCCCGAGCGCATGCGCGGCCCCGACCTCGATCCCGGCGACGCGCCGCCGGGAACCGCCCCGCATGCGGTCCCCGAGGACGACGCCTGGGTCGAGGGCCGTTCGCTGGTCGACACGGTCGAGGACCTCGAGCTGATCGACCCGGCGGTGTCGAGCGAGCGCCTGCTCTACCGGCTGTTCCACGAGCGCGGCGTGCGCGTGTTCCGCAATGCGCTGGTGCGCGCCAAATGCTCGTGCTCGCGCGACGGCGTGGCCGCGATGCTGGGCCGCTTCTCGCGCGAGGACCGCGAGCACATGGTGGAGAACGGGGCGATCTCGGTCACCTGCGAGTTCTGCAACGCGACCTACCGCTTCGCCCCCGCGGACGTCGCCGACGATGAAGAAGACTGACAATCCTCAGCTTGTCGTGCCCCGCGCAGGCGGGGCACCCAGCAACCGCCGACCTGGCGGTTCTATTTGATAGGCCGGTGGTTACTGGGTGTGCGCCGGGAGACCGGCAAGGAGTCGGTGGTGCAAGTGCACTACGATGAAGGAGTAGCGACCCACATCGGCCCCAAGCCGTGCGCCGTTGTCCATCAGGGCAGGGGCGAAGCGTCGGCAGGGGAGCGCATAGGCCAGCCATTGAGCCGCGAAAGAACCATCATCCCGGGTGCCGACGCCGTATCCAGAGCGGAAGGCAACACGGACGGGCACGTTGAGCGCGAGGCCCGGACGGCCCGGCGTGGTCGAAGACCCTGGCATGTGCGCACGCTCCTTGCGCGGGAACCGGGAGATCCCACGTCTGGCCGCCACACGTGTGGCGGTCCGCATCGGGAAGGCGAGGAGCCGTAGCCGATGATGCACGGACGCGGGAAGTCGGACCTCGCCATAGTAGCTGCGAAGCCGGCGAACAAGGTCGAGCAATCGACGGCGGAGCCGGTGGAGCCAAGGGCGGGGGCCAAGGGGAATGCGAGCCAGCACAGCACGGACCGGGCGCAGAGCCGGGGAACCGTGTCACAGGCGCTGGAGCGCATACGGCAAGCAGCAAGGGAAAGGAAGACGGAGAGGTTCACCGCGCTGCTCCACCACATCAGCTCCGAACTGCTGGCGGAAGCATTCGACGATCTCAAGCAGGATGCAGCCGCCGGCGTCGACGGGTTGACGTGCGCGACCTATGAGGCAGACCTCGAGCGCAATCTTGAGGATTTGCATGCACGGGTTCATCGGGGAGCGTATCGGGCACTGCCGTCGCGGCGAGGCGATGCGCGAGCGGTTGCGGGAGTACTCGCTGTCGCTTCATCCCGAAAAGACCCGGCTGATTGAGTTCGGGCGCTTTGCGGCGGAGAACCGCAAGCGACGCGGGCTCGGCAAGCCGGAGACCTTCAACTTCCTGGGCTTCACCTTCATCTGCGGCAAATCCCGCCGGGGCAAGTTCCAGCTCATCCGGAAGACCCGGCGCGACCGCATGCGGGCGAAACTCAAGGAGGTTAAGAGGGAGCTGCGACGGCGAATGCACGAGCCAATCCCCAAACAGGGGAAATGGCTGGCGCTCGTCGTCGGCGGATACTTCAACTATCACGCCGTGGCGACCAACGGCCGCGCCATTGCTGCCTTCCGCTTCTTCGTCACCGAACTCTGGAAGCAAGCGCTACGGCGACGCAGCCAGAGGGACAGGACGACTTGGCAGCGGCTCACGCAGCTGGCCGACCACTGGCTTCCTCAACCGCACATCCGCCACCCCTGGCCTGATGCACGCTTCGCCGTCACTCACCCGAGG
>DASPZC010000414.1:0-1903 GCA_035636455.1 Xanthobacteraceae bacterium | reverse complement strand
AGAGCTGGGTAGCGCCGAGCTTGTGGAAGAACCGCAACGACATGCTGTCGCCGGCCAACATGCCGTGCGGTCCGGCATAGTTGAGCGGCATCACCGCCTGCGGCCCCCAGCGGTCGACGACGGCCGCGACGCGCCGGTGGATCGTGTCGAGCGCCTGGTCCCAGCCGATCCGCTCGAACCGCCCGCACCCGCGCGGGCCGACGCGCCTGAGCGGCGCGTGCAGGCGGCCGGAGCCGTGCACGAAGTCGCCGGTGTGGCGCGCCACCTTGTTACAGATGACCTCGTCCGTATACGGCAGCGCATCCGAGCCGCGCACCTTGACGATGCGGCCGTCGTCCACCGTGACCGTCAGGCTGCAGGTGTCGGGGCAATCGAGGGTGCAGACGGCGGCGCGCTCGAGGGTCGTCATGATCGGTTCCTGACGCGGGTTCTTGCCTGCTTCCGAATAGCAGATTCCGTCCACGGAAGCATCGCGCCAAGCGTCGGCTGCATACGTGGCGCGCGGCGGGGGGGTCGTAGGATGGTTGCGAAGCGAACCCCGTCGACGGGTATTGCCGCACGATGCGCGGTTCAACCCACGACGGCTCGCTCAAGCTGTTCGCGGCCAACGGCTGGCGCATCGTCGACGCGCCGCCGTCGGTGCGGACCGGCCGCGCGCCGGCACGCGACGTGAGCAACTGGATCTCGATGAACATTCTGATGCTCGACGAGCACACGGTCGTGGTCGAGGAAGCCGAGACGCCGATGATCGACCTGATGCGCTCGCTCGGATGCGAGGTGATCCCCTGCCCGTTCGATCGCGTCTATCCGTTCGGCGGCGGCTTCCACTGCTGCACCGCCGACATCCGCCGGGAGGGAACGCTGCACTCGTATTTCCCGACCCTGGATGGACGGGCGCAAGCGTCCGTCGAGGATTAAACGGCCATCATCACATGCGGTCGCGCATGCCGCGCACGCCTTCGCCTTCGGCACAGTGCTCCCGGCAATTCGGCGTCAGGCATCCAGCCCGTAGTTCTTGCGCCAGGCGAGGGCCGCCGGAACCAGCGACTGCCACGCGGTCGTCGCCGGATGCAGGATGGCGTCCTGAAACGCCGGGTCGGGATAAATCAGCCGGCGCTCGCCGCCGAAGCCGAGCCAGATGGGCCAGCCGATCTGCTGGGCGAACGTCTCGATCGCCGCCTTCACCGGCGGACTGTTGAACGCGGCCGGATCGTCGATCGCCTGTCCGATGACGAAGATCCGGTCGAACGGCGTGCGCGGCGGATCCTGGCGATCGATCCAGAACACCACGCCGATCCTGTCCGGCCGCCACTCGTCCGGCAGCTTGGACACCTTGCGCCACATGCAGTTCCACGTGCGGCAGGCGTCCGGCCGCTCCGGATAGATGCCGCAGCCCGTCCCGGTGCAGTGGGGACAGAGAACATTCGCCGGCTTGCGCAGGTTCGGCTGGTTGATTTCGAGAATCTTGCAGCAGGCGACGCACTCGCCGCACTGACGTTCCGACGCGGGAGCGGCGGCATCCGCTGTCATCACTTCCCCTCTGCGGGCCCGATCTGCAGCGCACCACATCGCAAGTCGGATGTTTCCGACTTGCGACAATCAAATAAATGTCGGAAGTCGGGTATACCCGACTTCCGGTGTGCTGCGCTGCGCCCGGGGAGCGCTGTCAGATCACTTGAACACGCGGTCGCCCTGCTGGTCGATGATCTGCTTGGCCTTGGTGATGGCGAAGGCGCTGGCGTCTTCCTTGCTCGGGTGCGTTTCCGCGCGGATGAACTTGTGCTCCTTCACGCCGTCGGGCGCGTCCTTCTGGATGACGCCGGCGGTCTGGTACTGGCCGTTGTTGAGATAGGGCGTCGGGCGGATGCGGTAGCCGTTGTACTCGACGGCCGGCCCGCTCGCC
>DASPZC010000413.1:0-10977 GCA_035636455.1 Xanthobacteraceae bacterium | reverse complement strand
CGATTTCGCGCTGCGGCGCAAGGTGCTGTGGATGTGAGCATGCTCCCGAAAAAGCCTGCCCCGGACGTGATCCGGGGTGGATACCGGTTTTCGGAAAAGATCATGCTCCAAGGATAAGGAGAGCGCGATGTCGCGCGTGGCGGTGATCGGCGCCGGTCTCATCGGCCGAGCCTGGGCGATGGTGTTCGCGCGCGCCGGCTGGGACGTGGCGCTCTACGATGCGATCCCGGGCGTTGCGCAATCGGGCGTCGGTCCGATCGCCGACGGCCTGCGCGGTTTGGCGGAGCATGGTCTCGCCGCCGATCCGAGCGCGGCGGCCGCGCGCGTGCGCGCCGCGGCCGATCTCGCCGATGCGCTCGCCGGCGCGAGCTTCGTCCAGGAAAATGTCCCCGAGACGGCCGAAGCGAAGCGCGCGATCTTCGCCGAGCTTGACCGGCTCGCAGCGCCCGAGGCGATCCTTGCCTCCTCGACCTCGGCCATCGTGGCGAGTGCGTTCACCGAAAATCTCGCTGGGCGGCATCGTTGCCTGGTCGCCCATCCGGTCAACCCGCCGCATCTGGTGCCGCTGGTCGAGTTGTGCGGCAGCCCGTGGACGGCGCCCGAAACGGTCGCCAAGGCGAAGGCGGTGTACGAGGCGATCGGTCAGGTGCCGGTCGTGGTGCGCCGGGAGATCGACGGCTTCGTCCTCAACCGCCTGCAGGGCGCCCTGCTGGCGGAGGCGTTCCGGCTGGTCGGCGACGGCGTCGTCTCGCCCCAGGATCTCGACAAGACGCTCAAGGACGGGCTCGGGCTGCGCTGGTCGTTCATGGGTCCGTTCGAGACGATCGAGCTCAACGCGCCCGGCGGCATCGCCGATTACTGCGCCCGCTATACCGGCTTCTATCGCCGGCTGCAGGCCCATCCGGCCGGACCCGAGGTCTATGCCAACGACAACGTGGCGCGCATCCTCAACCAATGGGGCGAAGCCCCGGACCCGGACCGCCTCGCCGCGCGCACCCGCTGGCGCGACCAACGCCTCGCGGCGCTGCGCGCGCACAAGCAGGCGCAGCCGGCGTAGCCTTCCCCGGATGCGGCGCAGCGTGAAGCGAAGCGCAACGGTGAGCCGCTGATCCGGGGTCCAGCTTGCGCGAAGATTGTGGACCCCGGGTCTGCAGCGCAACACTCCGTGTTGCGCTGCGCCCGGGGAACCACGAGGATTTGCCCCATGGCCTCGCTCGACGCGGTCAGCATCACCATTCTGCTCGGCGCCGTGATGGTGCTCGCCGGCATCATGTCGAGCGTGGTCGCGCTGCGCTTCGGCGCGCCGCTGCTCCTCGTGTTTCTCGTCATCGGCATGCTGGCGGGCGAGGCCGGCCCGGGCGGCATCCGCTTCGACGACGTGCGCAGCACCTATACGGTCGGCTCGATCGCGCTGGCGCTCATCCTGTTCGACGGGGGGCTGCGCACGCGGTTCCACACGTTTCGCAGCGTGCTGGCGCCGGCCGGCGTGCTCGCGACCATCGGCGTGCTGCTGACCGCGGGCATCACCGCGCCGGTGGCCAAATACGTGCTCGGCATCAGCTGGCTCGAGGCCTTTCTGGTCGGCGCGGTGGTCGGCTCGACCGACGCGGCGGCGGTGTTCTTTTTGATCCATGCGCGCGGCCTGCGGCTGCGCCCGCGCGTCGGCGCGACGCTCGAGGTCGAATCCGGCACCAACGATCCGTTCGCCGTGTTCCTCGCCCTGGTGCTGATCGAGATTCTCACCGTCGGCGACCGGCCGTGGTCGGCCATCGCCGCGGCGCTGGCCGAGCACGCCCTGCTCGGCGCGGCGATCGGCGTCGTCGGCGGCCGCGCCATGGCCTGGGTGCTCAACCGGCTCGACCTGCCGCAGGGGCTGCACGCGCCGTTCGTCGCCACCGCGGCGCTCGTCGTCTTCGGGCTCGCGGCGGCGGTGCACGGCTCCGGCTTCCTCGCCGCGTATCTGGCCGGCCTCATCGTCGGCAACCGCCGCACCCGCGCCCACAACACGGTCGTGGTCTTTCTCGACGCCGTCACCTGGCTGGCGCAGATCGTGATGTTCGTGCTGCTCGGCCTGCTGGTATGGCCGGGCCGGCTGCCGATGAGCGCCGGTCCGGCCTTGCTCATCGCCGCGACGCTGATGCTCGTCGCCCGCCCGGCCGCGGTGATCGTCTGCCTCGCCCCGTTCCGCTTCTCGTGGCGGGAAAAGCTGTTCATCTCCTGGGTCGGATTGCGCGGTGCGGTCGGCATCTTCCTCGCCTCGATTCCGCTGCTCGTCGGCATGAAGGACGCCCAGCTCTATTTCGACGTAGCGTTCGTCGTGGTGCTGGCGTCTCTCCTCGTGCAGGGCTGGACCGTCGCGACCGCCGCGCGGCGCCTGCACGTCGCGCTCCCGCGCACCGATCCGGCCGCGCACCGCGTCGAGCTCGACCTGCCGGGGCAATTGACCCAGGAGCTGGTCGGCTATGCGGTCGAGACCAACAGCCCGTACCTGCGCCGTGGCATCGTCCCGTCCTGGGCAAAGCCGACGCTGGTGATCCGCAACGAAGAGGTGCTGACCGCGGCGGAAGCCGGCGCCATCCACCACGGCGACTACCTCTATCTGCTCGCGCCGCCCGAGAAGGCGCAGGCGCTCGACCGCTTCTTCGTCGACATGCCGCCGCCCGCGACGCCCGATCCGCGGCTGCTCGGCGATTTCTTCGTGCCCGCCGACGTGACGCTCGGCGCGCTGGCGGAAATCTACGGCCTGCCGGTCGACGCGGCGGACGCCGCGACCTCGCTGGCGGACCATTTCGCTGCGAATCTTTCGGGGCCCGTCCACGCAGGCGACCGCCTCTCGCTCGGCGCCGTTGCGCTGATCGCCCACGCGGTCGCCGATGGCCGCGTCGCCACGGTCGGCCTGCAGCTGGCTGAGCCCGAGCCGCCGGCGCCGCGCCCGCGCGGACCGCTGCGCCGGCTGCGCATCGCCCTTCGCCGCCTCCGCAGCATTTTCCGGAGAAAGCCTGCCCGGACTTGATCCGGGGCGGGTACCGGTTTTCCGCAGAAAAATGCGACCAAACGAAAAACATCACGCCGATAGATCGGCGGGCGCACCGTCGAGCAGCTCCAGGCCGCCGACCGCGGCCACGCGTCCGCTTTCCATGCGCACCACCGCAGTGGCGAGCCGCCGCACTTCGGCGGCGTGATGGCTGACATAGATCATCGGCACCCCGGTCTCGTCGCGCAGCCGCTCGAGATAAGGCATGATCTCCGCCTTGCGCGAGGCATCGAGCGACGCCAGCGGCTCGTCGAGCAGCAGGAGCTGCGGCTGCATCAGCAGCGCGCGGCCGATGGCGACGCGCTGGCGCTCGCCGCCCGACAGCGTGCCCGGCCGGCGGCCCGCGAGGTGGCCGATGTCGAGCATGCCGACGACCCGCTCCATCTCGGCGCGGTCGCGCCTGAGCCCGTACCGACGCCGGCCGTACTCGAGATTGCGTTGCACGGTGAGATGCGGGAACAGCCGCCCGTCCTGAAACACGTAGCCGAACCGCCGGCGGTGCGGCGGAACGTTCACCTTGCCGGCGGCATCGAACAGCACCTTGCCGCGATACATGATGCGCCCGCGATCGGGCGCGATCAGGCCGGCGATCATGTTGACCAGGCTGGTCTTGCCCGAGCCCGACGGCCCGAACAGCGCGGTCACGCCGCTTTCGCTCTCGAACTTGGTCGCGACCGCGAACTCGCCGAGCCGCTTCTCGACATCGACGATGAGCATCGTCAGCCTCCGTGCAGGCGCGTGCCGGCGCGGCGCGCGAACCATTCGGAGACCACCAGGGCGGCGAGCGCGATAACGACTGCCACGATGACGAGGCGCAGGGCCGGCGCGTCGCCGCCGGGCACCTGCGTGTAGGTGTAGATCGCCGCCGAGATCGTCTGCGTCTCGCCCGGAATATTCGACACGAACGTGATGGTGGCGCCGAACTCGCCGAGCGCCTTGGCGAAGGCAAGCACCATACCGGCGATCACACCGGGCAGCGCCAGCGGCAGGGTGACGGTGAGGAACGTGAGCCCGCGATTGGCGCCGAGCGTCGCCGCCGCGTCCTCGAGCCGCCGGTCGATCGCCTCGATCGACAGCCGCACGGCGCGCACCAGCAGCGGGAACGCCATGACTCCGCAGGCGAGCGCCGCGCCGGTCCAGCGAAACGAGAACACGATGCCGAGCTGATCGGCCAGGAATGCGCCGATCGGCCCGCGGCGGCCGAACGAGATCAGCAGCAGATAACCGGTGACCACCGGCGGCAGCACCAGCGGCAGGTGCACGAGCCCGTCGAGCAGCGCCTTGCCCCAGAACGCCTTGCGCGCGAGCACGTAGGCGATGGCGATCCCGAACGGCAGCGACACGATCGTCGCCCACGCGGCGATGCGCAGCGACAGCCTGACCGCGACCCATTCGTCGGGCGTGAGATCGAGGAGCGTCATCGGTTGGTCACGGGGCGGGCTTGATCAGGAAGGTGAAGCCGTGGCGCTCGAACGCGGCCTTCGCTTCAGCCGAGCGCAGGAAGGCGAGGTAGCGCCCGACATCCGGCTTCGCCGTGACGGTCGCCGCCACCGGATACACGATCGGCGGATGCGAGTCCTCGGGGAACCGGCCGATGATCTTCACGTTCGGTTCGACCCGGGCGTCGGTCTCGTAGACGATGCCCAATGGCGCCTCTCCGCGCGCGACGAGGGCCAACGCCGCGCGCACGTTCTCGGCCATGGCCATCTTCGGCTCCGCCGTCCGCCAGGCGCCGAGCTTCTCCAGCGCCGCCCTGGCGTAACGGCCGACCGGCACCGCGCGCATGTCGCCGGTGACGATGCGGTCGTCTCCCGCGAGCGCCGCGAGGTCGAATCCGGGGCCGATCGTCGCCTCGGCGAGCGGCGAGTTCTTGGGGGCGATCAGCACAAGCCGATTGCCGAGCAGGTCGACCCGCGTGTCGTCCCTGATCAGCCGCTTGTCGCGCGCGTAGTCCATCCAGTCGGCGTCGGCCGAGATGAACACGTCGGCCGGCGCGCCCTGCTCGATCTGCCGCACCAAGGTCGAGCTGGCGGCATAGCTGGCGACGACCTTGCCGCCGCCCGCGCCGGCGAACGCCGCGTCGACGTCGTCGAGCGCGTTCTTGAGCGACACGGCGGCGAACACGGTGAGGGTTTCGGCTGCCGCGAGCGGCGCAGCGGCGATGCCGAGGACGAGACAAACGATCGCGAGCACACGGACGGGCATGACGGCCTCCGAGCAGCAGCAAGAGCTGCACCCGATGCAGCGGGTGTCGAAAGGCGACCGCTCCAGGACCGTCGTTCCGGGCGTTGACGGCGCGCGCACGGCGCGCCGCAGGCCGCGCGCAGCACAGTAGCAAGCCGCATGGTTGCAGGCAAAGCGCCGGCGCCGGTTGTCACGGCTGCGGCGTGGCCGCAAACTGAACCTTCTGACCGCCGGGGGACCCATGGCCGCGCCGCGACCGATCGAGGGCGAGTACGACTACATCGTGGTCGGGGCCGGTTCGGCCGGCTGCGTGCTTGCCAACCGGCTCTCGGCCGATCCGGGAACGCGCGTCCTCTTGCTCGAGGCGGGCGGCCGCGACAACTGGATCTGGTTCCACATCCCGGTCGGCTATCTGTTCGCGATCGGCAACCCGCGCGCCGACTGGTGCTTTCGCAGCGAGCCGGAGCCCGGCCTCAACGGCCGCAGCCTCGCCTATCCGCGCGGCAGGGTGATCGGCGGCTCCTCGTCCATCAACGCCATGATCTACATGCGCGGGCAGGCGGCCGATTACGACCATTGGCGCCAGCTCGGCCTCGCCGGCTGGGGCTGGGACGACGTGCTGCCCTTCTTCAAGCGGCACGAGGACCACTTCCTCGGCGACGGCCCGCATCACGCGGCGGGCGGCGAATGCCGCATCGAGGCGGCGCGCGTGCGCTGGGACCTCACCGACGCCGTGCGCGCGGCGGCGGCCGAGGTCGGCATTGCGCCGGTCGACGATTTCAACTGCGGCGACAACGAGGGCTCCTGCTATTTCCACGTCAACCAGAAGCGCGGGCGCCGCTGGTCGGCGGCGCGCGGCTTGCTCAAGCCGGTGCTCGACCGGCCGAACCTGCGGCTCATCACCGACTGCCTGGTCGAGGGCGTGACGTTCGACGGACGTCGCGCAGCCGGCGTGCGCTGGCGCCGCAACGGCGTGGCCGAGGCGGCGCGCTGCCGCGGCGAGGTGGTGCTGGCCGCCGGATCGATCGGCTCGGTGCAGCTATTGCTGCTCTCCGGCGTCGGCCCGGCCGCCGCGCTCAACGACCTCGGCATTCCGCTCGTGCTCGACCGGCCCGGCGTCGGGGCGAACCTGCAGGACCATCTGCAGCTGCGCTTGATCTATCAGGTCACCGGGCTGCGGACCCTCAACGAGCTGTCCCATTCGCTGTTCGGCCGCGTGGGCATGGGCCTCAACTACGCCCTGTTCCGGCGCGGGCCGCTGACCATGGCGCCGTCCCAGCTCGGCCTGTTCACCCGCTCCGATCCGGCGCGCGAGCGCGCCAACATCCAGTTCCACATCCAGCCGCTCTCGCTCGACAAGTTCGGCGATCCGCTGCATCCGTTTCCGGCCTTTACGGCGAGCGTCTGCAACCTGCAGCCGACGAGCCGCGGCATGGTGCGCCTGCGCTCCGCCGATCCGGCCGACAAGCCGATCATCCAGCCGAATTATCTGTCGACCGAGGAGGACTGCCGCGTGGCGGCGCAGTCGATCCGCGTCGCCCGGCGCATCGCCCAGGCGCCGGCCCTGGCGCGCTTCCGGCCGGTCGAGCGCCTGCCCGGGCCCGGGTTCGCGGACGACGACGAGCCGGCGCTCGTCAAGGCGGCGGGCGACATCGGCACCACCATCTTCCACCCGGTCGGCACCGCCAAGATGGGCCGCGCCAGCGACCCGCTCGCCGTCGTCGACGAGCGCCTGCGCGTCATGGGGCTTGCCGGGCTGCGGGTGATCGACGCCTCGGTGATGCCGACCATCACCTCGGGCAACACCAATGCGCCGACCATGATGATCGCCGAGAAGGGCGCCGCCATGCTGCGGGAGGATCGCCGGGCCGGGGCATGATCATGCGAATATCGCGTGACATCGGCGCCGCCGGGCGGAACAATCGGCCGTCAGGGAATCGGGCAAGGGACACGGACCGGAGGCTGGACATGAACTTGGTCGAGCGGGTGAAGGCGATCGTGCTGACGCCGAAGACGGAATGGCCGGTGATCGCCGGCGAGCCGGGCGACATGGGCTATCTGTTCGCCAACTACGTCGCGATCCTCGCCGCCATTCCGGCGGTGTGCGGGTTCATCGGCTGGATCCTGCTCGGATTGCCGATCGGGACCGGCCTCATCCTGGCGATCCTCCGCTATGTGCTGACGTTCGTCGGAGTCTATGTGGTGTCGTTGATCATCGATATTCTGGGGCCGACCTTCGGCGGGCAGCGGAATGCCGCCAATGCGCTGAAGATTGCCTCCTATTCGCCGACGCCGCTCTGGCTCGCCGGCATCTTCCTGCTGATCCCGGGTTTGAGGTTCCTCACCATCCTCGGGCTTTACAGTTTCTACCTGCTGTGGACCGGGCTCTCGCCGCTGATGCGCTCGCCCGAGGAGAAGTCGGTCATCTATACGGTGGCCGTGGTCGTCTGCGCCATCATCGTATTCGTCATCCTCGGCGCCATCGCCACCGCGATCGTCGGGGTTCGGATGTTCATGTGACGGCGGTGCATTGGGCTCAATGGAATGCGCCGGCGTAACCCGCCGTTTTGTTTGAAAGAAATTGGTGGGTTACGGGCCCCCGCCTTCGCGGGGGCAGGCTCTTCGGCCCTACTAATCTAACCCACCCTACGGCGCCGCCAACACCTTGCGGCACGCGGGCGGCAGGTCGGCGAGCTTCACCGGCGGCTTTTTCGGGCCGGGCGGCGATGGCTTGGGGTGAAGCACCGCGTCGCTGAACCACCAGGCAAGATCGGCGCCGCAGCCTTCGCCCTCGCCGGGCGGCGGCTGGCCGTGGCAATCCGGATTCTCCGCCGGGCAGCGCATGCGCACGTGGAAATGATAGTCGTGGCCCCACCACGGCCGCACCTTGTGCAGCCACTCGCGGTCCGTTCCGGCGTCGCGGCACAGCGCCTTCTTGATCGCCGCGTTGACGAAAATGCGCTCGACCGCCGCATCCTGGGCGGCCGCCTTGATCACCGCCGTGTGCCCGCGCGTCCAGACGGCGGGATCGACGTCCTTGCGGTCGGCCGCCACCGCCATGGTCGCCGACATGTCCTCGCGCTCCTCGCGGCTGAGCTCGTGCGCCGGCATGGGCGTGAGCCAGATGTCGGCATCGAGGCCGATCTGATGGCTGGTGTGCCCGGTCAGCATCGGGCCGCCGCGCGGCTGCGCGATGTCGCCCACCAGCAGGCCGGGCCAGCCCGCCACCTTTGGCACCTTGTCGGCCAGCCGCTCGAGGAAGCGGATGAGGTCGGGATGGCCCCAGTTGCGGTTGCGCGACAGGCGCATCACCTGCCAGGTCTTGCCGTTGATCGGCAGCGCCACCGCGCCGGCGAGGCATCCGCGGATATAGGTGCCGATCGAATGCGCGCCGAGCGGGGCGGGGTTCGGCTTGCGGGCGAACAGCTCCTTGGCCGGCGTCGCCGGATCGCCGGGATTGGCGAGCGGCGGCAGCGGCTCCGGATTGACCGCACCCTTGTCCTGGGCGCGGGTGTCGATCGTCGCAAGCGCCAGCACCATCGAAGCGGCGATGATCGATCGGATCACACATGCCTCCTTTGCCGACGCGGCCTCGATTCGCCGACGCTGGAATGAAGCGGTGACTCCCGCGCGACGGTCAAGTCCGCCGAAACGCCGCAGTCCCGGCGCGCCGGCGATAGGCGGCGGCGACCCGCAGATCCCTGTCCTCGAACAGATCGGCCTTATCGCCGGCGAACGCGAGCAGACGCTCCTCCGTGGTTTCGTGCGGCTCGATCGTCCCGTCGGCCAGGATGTGGCCGATGCGAAAACCGCGCGCGGCGAGCGCCGGCGCCACCAGCAGGCAGCGGTGGCAATCGAGCGGCTCGCGTTCCGCGCACATCAGGCAGATGCGGAATTGGCGCGTGCCCTCGCTCACCCGGTCGAGGCCGGCGCGAAAATCGTCCGTGCGCGCCATCGCGGCGTAGTCGGCGACACCGTCGCGGTAGAGCCGCGGGTCGCGCGGCCGGCCGCCGAGCGCGTCACCGAGCGGCACATAGGCGATGCCCTCGGCCGCGAGCCGGTCGCCGAGCCGCGCGCCGGAGAACCAGGGATAGCGCCGCGAGGAGGGATTGGAGCGCACGTCGGCGACCGCGGTGACGCCGGCCGCGCGCAGCAGCGCAAGGAAGCGCTCGATCGAATGATTCGAGTGGCCGATGGTGAAGAGATCGAAGGCGGCGGGCGCGGTCATGGAGCATGTCTACTCGATCTGCCGCGCCGGACGCCGCGTACATTGGTCGCGGGCCGCCTCGCGCCTGGGCTAACATGCTCGCGGAGAGCCCGCCCGGACGCCGGCGGTCAAGGGAGGACGACGATGAGCTTTGCCAGAAGCGCGATGGCGGCAGCGCTGACGTTCGCTGCGATGAGCACGGCGGCGCTGAGCGCCGAATAAATGGAGAAGACCGACTTCCAGAAATCCCGCGCGTTCTCGCCCGGCGTGATCACCGAGGGCGGGCGGATCGTGTGGATGGCCGGGCAGACCGCCACGCGCGACGAGGCCGGCAACGACATTTCCGGCAATTTCGAAGCGCAGGCGCGGACCGTCTTCAGCCTGATGGACAAGACCCTGAAGAAGGCCGGCGGCAGCCTCGCCAACCTGGTGACCATGACGGTCTTCATCAACGACCCGCGCAACGGCGATCGCTTCGTCGAGATACGCCGCGACACGTTCAAGGACGGCAACTATCCCGGCAGCGCGCTGATCACGGTGTCCAATTTCGCGCGCCCCGGCATGCTGATCGAGATCCAGGGCATCGCCGTCATCGGCGACAATTGCTCGGTCGCCAAGCCCTGCTCAGCAAGGTGAGGCGCTGTTACCCTCTCCCCTTTGGGGCCCCCTGGTGGGAGAGGGTGGCGACCGCGGACTTGGTCCGGCGGAGCCGGGTGAGGGGTAGTTCGCAATGCCGACAGTGGCCTACTTCCTTGGGATGGCCGTTGCGATGTATTATCGCGACCACGATCCGCCGCATGTCCATGTCTATTATCAGGGTTACAAGGCGCTATTCGCCATCGAAGATGCCCGGATCATCCGTGGTAGGTTTCCTCCGACGGCGACCCTCATCATGCGGAGGTGGATCGTCCAAAGACGTGAGCCGTTATTGCTCAACTGGAAAAGGCTCAAGCGGCATGAGCCGCTCGACCGCATAGCAGGACCAGACGAGGATGATCATCGAAGTACGTGAAGCCCGACATCTCGGAAATTACCGCCTGAGGGTCGAATTCTCCGACGACACGGTCGGCGAACGCGATTTCACATTTCTCGCGCGGGAATCGGGTCCGATGGTCGAACCGCTACGAGACCCTGTTTATTTCGCCCGCGTGTTTGTGGAAGATGGTGTTCTCACGTGGCCCAACGGCTTTGACCTTGATCCTATTGCGCTGCACGACGAGATGAAACAAGCTGGCGAGCTGCGATCGACCGGAGACGCGGCCGAGTAGTCTTCGCGTAGGATGAGGTTAACCCTCGCGAAAGCGGGAACCCCATCGCACCCCAGGAAACGCCGTAAGTGATGGGGTTCGCTCTGCTCAACCCATCCTATGACACTATGCCGTCAATTCGACCTCACGAACGCCAGCACCGCTTCGTTGAACGCCTCCGGCGTGCTCCGGTACATGGTGTGCCCGACATCCGGAATGATCACGCGCTTGACGTTGGGAATCGCGCGTTCGAGCGCGTCGAGCACAGGGGCGAAGCGCGGCGGACTCTTGGCGCCGCCGATCAG
>DASPZC010000412.1:0-7160 GCA_035636455.1 Xanthobacteraceae bacterium | reverse complement strand
GGGCAATATTCCTTCGGCCATGCCGCCTTCTTCGGCACCGGCGCCTATGCCACCGCCGTGCTGCAGGTGCAATTCGGCCTCGATCCGTGGAGCGGCGCGCTCGCCGGCGTCCTGCTCGGCACGGCGGTGGGCGCCGCCATCGGCGCGCTCAGCTTCCGCTACGGGTTGCGCGGATCGTACTTCGCGCTGGTCACCCTCGCCTTCGCCGAGGTGCTGCGCGTCGCCGCCAACTCGGTCGCCTTCACCGGCGGCGGGGTCGGCATCCTCATTCCGCTCAAGCTCGGCGCCGCCCATTTCCAGTTCGCCGACCGGCGCGGCTTCTATTACGTCGCGCTCGCCTGCGTCGTGCTCTCGCTCGGCGCGGCGCACTTCATCGAGCGGTCGCGGTTCGGCGCGCGGCTGATCGCGCTGCGCGAGAACGAGGCGGCCGCGCAGGCGCTCGGCATCGACGTCGCGCGCACGAAACTCGGCGCCATCACGCTCTCCGCCGCGCTCGCGGCGCTCGCCGGCGTGCTCTATGCGCAATATTTCCTTTATTTGGATCCGGGCGTCGCCTACGGGCCGGCGGTGTCGATCGAGGCCCTGCTGGCGCCGATCGTCGGCGGGCTCGGCACCATGCTCGGTCCGCTCATCGGCGCGGTGGCGCTGCGCGCGCTCGGCGAGGCCGCGACCTGGCTGACCGGCGGCGCGCCCGGCCTCAACCTCGCGCTCTACGGCGCGCTGCTCATTCTCGTCCTGTGGATTCTTCCTGACGGGCTGATCGGACTGGGCGGGCGTCTCGCGCGCATCGTCTCGGCGGAGCGGCGCCATGCTTGAGCTTGCGGGGTTGAGCAAACGGTTCGGCGGGCTCAAGGCGGTCGACGACGTGACGCTCACGGTGCCGCAAGGCCGCATCACCGCGATCATCGGCCCCAACGGCGCCGGCAAGACGACGCTGTTCGGCCTGATCTCCGGATTTTTGACGCCGGATTCCGGCGCCGTCCGCTTCGAGGGCGCGGACATTGCCGCCATGCCGCCGCACCTGATCGCCGCGCGCGGGCTGGTGCGCACCTTCCAGATCGTTCAGCCGTTCGCCGGGCTGACCGTGCGCGAGAACATCGCGGTCGGCTGCCAGCTGCATGCGCCGAGCCGCCGCGCCGCGCTCGCGGACGCCGACGAGGTTGCCCGCATGGTCGGCATCGCCGACTTGCTCGACCGGCCGGCGCATGCGCTCACCATCGCGGGGCGCAAGCGCATCGAGCTGGCGCGGGCGCTCGCCACCCGGCCAAAGCTGCTGCTGCTCGACGAGGTGATGGCCGGGCTCAACCCGGTCGAGATCGGCGAGATGCTGGCGATCGTGCGGGCGATCCGCGACCGCGGGATCACGCTCCTGCTCACCGAGCACGTGATGGCGGCGGTGATGAGCCTTGCCGAGCACGTCCACGTGCTGAACGACGGCCGCCTCATCGCCGAAGGCGCGCCGGCGCAGGTGGCGGACAATCCGGCGGTGATCGAGGCCTATCTCGGGCACGGCGCGGCGCGCGAGGGCGGAATCCCTGCCCCGCCCGCGGGGGAGGGTCAGGGAGGGGGCCTGTTACGCGCTGACGCCGCAAAAGGGTTCCCTCCACCCGACGCGCTTCGCGCGTCGACCCCGGATCAAGTCCGAGGCAGGCTCTCCCCCCCAAGCGGGGGAGGTACGGAGCCCATCCTCACCGTCGAGAATTTGCATGCCGGCTACGGGCCGATGCCGGTGCTGCGCGGGATCGACCTTGCGGTGGGCGCGAACGAAATCGTGGCGGTGCTCGGCAGCAACGGGGCCGGCAAGACCACGCTCAACCGCGCGCTCTCCGGGCTGCTGGCGCCGGCGCGCGGGTCGATCCGCTTCGATGGCGCCGAGATCGCCAGCCGCGATCCGGCGGCGATCGTCGCCGCCGGGCTGGTGCAGGTGCCGGAGGGCCGGCGCGTGTTTCCCAATCTCAGCGTCAGGGAGAACCTCGAGCTCGGCAGCTATCGGCGCGGGCGGCCTACGCGCGAGCGCAATATCGACGAGGTCGCCGCGCTGTTTCCCCGCCTCGGCGGGCGGCTCAATCAACTGGCCGGCACGCTGTCGGGCGGCGAGCAGCAGATGCTGGCGATCGCGCGCGGCCTGATGGCGGAGCCGCGGCTGCTGATCCTCGACGAGCCGTCGCTCGGGCTCTCGCCGCGCCTGGTCGAGGACATGTTCGCGCTGATCGGCCGGCTGCGCGCGGAGGGCCGCGCCATCCTCCTGGTCGAGCAGAACGTGATGCAGTCGCTTGCCATTGCCGACCGCGCCTATGTGCTCGAACATGGGGTGTTCGCACTCGCCGGCCCGGCGGCCGAGCTGATCGCGACGCCGCGGCTGCAGCAGACCTATCTGGGACTATGATCGCATGACCTCGCTCCGTACGCTGTTCGCCGGCCCGCGCATCGTCGTCGCGCCGGGCTGCTATGACGCGCTCACCGCGCTGATGATCGAGCGCGCCGGCTTTGCCGCGGCCTATGTCTCCGGCGCGAGCCTCGCCTATACGCGGTTTGGGCGGCCGGACATCGGGCTCATCGCCATGAGCGAGGTCGCCGACGCGGTCGCCGCCATTCGCGAGCGCGTGGCGCTGCCGCTGATCGTCGACTGCGACACCGGCTTCGGCAACGCGCTCAACGTGATGCGCACGGTCAAGACGATGGCGCGCGCCGGCGCGTCGGCGATCCAGCTCGAGGATCAGACGAGCCCCAAGCGCTGCGGCCACCTCGCCGACAAGACCCTGGTTGCAACGCGGGAGATGACCGGCAAGATCAAGGCGGCGCTCGACGCGCGGCCGAGCGAAGACATGCTGATCATCGCGCGCACCGACGCCATCGCGGTCGAAGGTTTCGTGGCGGCGCTCAACCGCGCCGAGGCCTATGCGCAGGCCGGCGCCGACATGCTGTTCGTCGAAGCGCCGCAGGACGATGCGCAGCTCGACGGCATCGCGCAGCGGTTCCGCGGCAAGGTGCCGATGATGGCCAACATGGTCGAAGGCGGCAGGACGCCGCTCAAGGACGCCGCGCAGCTCGAAGCGCTCGGCTTTGCGCTCGTGATCTTCCCGGGCGGCACCGTGCGCGCGCTCGCCCACGCGCTCGCCGACTATTTCGCCAGCCTCAGGCAACATGGCACCACCGCGCCGTTCCGCAACCGCATGCTCGACTTCAAGGGGATTACCGATCTCGTCGGCACGGCGGACATGCTGGCGCTCGGCCGCCGCTACGATCCCGACGCACGAGGAGAGCCGCGCTGATGCTCGACCCGGTCGCGCTCGCCGTGCTCAAGGGCCGGCTCGAACAAATCGCCGACGAGATGGACGCGACGCTGTTCCGCAGCGCCTTCAATCCGATCATCGCCGAGGCGCACGACGCCTCGCACGGCCTCTACGACGCGGCGACCGGCGAAACCCTGGTGCAGGGCAAGGCCGGGCTGCCGATCTTCGTTGGCGTCATGGCGTTCGCCGTCAAGGCGGTGATCGGAAAAGCCGCACGCGACGGCCGCCTTGCCGACGGCGACGTCTACATCTTCAACGACCCCTACGAGGGCGGCACCCATCTCTCAGACTTCAAGCTGGTGCGGCCGTTCTTCCGCGGCGGCGCGCCGTTCTGCTACCTCGCCTCGGTCGGGCACTATCACGACGTCGGCGGCAACGTGCCGGGCAACTACAATCCGGCGGCGACCGAGTGCCATCAGGAAGGCGTGCTGATCCCGCCGGTCAAGATTTTCGCGCGCGGGACATTTCAGGACGACATTTTCGCCGTCATCCAGGCCAACAGCCGCCAGCCGCTGAGCACTTACGGCGATCTGCAGGGCCAGCTCAACGCGCTCGATCTCGGCGCGCGGCGGCTCGATCAACTGCTCGACGAATGGGGCGACGCGACCGTGACCGAGGCGCTCGCCGAGCTGCGCGCCCGCGCGGCGCGGCAGATGCGCGGCTACCTGCGCGACCTGCCGGACGGCACCTACAGCGCCGAGGATTTTTTGGACAACGACGGCATTGTCGATGAGCCGCTGCGGATCGCGCTGGATCTCACAATCGCGGGCGAGACCATGCGCCTCGACTTCTCGCGCTCCGCACCGCCGTGCGGCGGCCCGCTCAACATTTCCTATTCGACCGCGGCGGCGAGCTGCTACGTGGCGCTCAAGCACCTTTTTCGCGACGTGCCGGCCAATGCCGGCGTGCTCGATCCGATCACGTTCGTGATTCCGCCAAGCACGTTACTCAACGTGGGCGCGCCAAAACCGGTCGGCGGCTATACCGAGACGATCCTGCGCATCATCGACGTAGTGTTCCAGGCGTTCGCCCACGTCGCGCCCGAACGGAGCAACGGCTGCGCCTACGGCACCATCAACGCGCTCTCGCTCACCGGCCACCGGCGCGACGGCCGGCGCTGGGTGATGTTCTCGTTCTTCGGCGGCGGCCACGGCGGGCATCCGCAGGGCGACGGGCTCAATCACGGCAACGCGCCCATCTCGACCGCGCGCATTCCGCCGATCGAAATCCTCGAAGCCGCCTATCCGGTGATGTTCACCCGCTGGGCGCTGCGGCCGGACAGCGGCGGGCCGGGCCGCCATCGCGGCGGGCTCGGCGCGGTCTACGAGATCGAAATGCTGGAAGACGAAACGGACGTCTTTCTGTTCGGCGAGCGCGGGCGCTTCGCGCCGTCCGGGGTCGCGGGCGGCGAGCCCGGCGCGCTCAACCGCTTCGTCTATGTCAAACGCGACGGCGAGCACACGGCGCCGCTCGCGTCGAAGATGGTGGGGATCAAATTGAGCCAAGGCGAGCGCGTGCGCATCGAGTCGCCCGGCGGCGGCGGCTACGGGCCGGCGCGCGAGCGCGCGGCGGAGGCGATCGCACGTGATGTCGCGCTCGGATATGAGACAGAAGAACACGTGAGGGAATGCTACGGCCGGGCCGCAGCGCCACCCTCCCCTGCAGGGGGAGGGTCGCCCGCCGTCGCGAAGCGAAGGCGGGCGGGGTGGGGTAAAGCCACAGGCATCGGATTCGTGGAGGGATCACCCCCACCCGGCGCCGCTTCGCGGCGCCGACCTCCCCCCTCCAGGGGGAGGTAAATGCCCCCTCCCCGGCTGGTGGTCGGCATCGACGTCGGCGGCACGTTCACCGACGTGTTCGTGCTCGACGAGGCGAGCGGCGCCTGCACGGTCGCCAAGGTGCCATCGATCCGGCGCGATCCGGCACAAGGCATCGTCGAGGGCATCGGCCGCGCGGCCGGAGACTTCGCGTTGATCACGACGGTCGTGCACGGCACCACGGTCGGCACCAACGCGCTGATCGAGCGCAAGGGCGCGCCCACGGGGCTCATCACCACGCAGGGTTTTCGCGACGTGCTGGAAATGCGCCGGCGCGACCGGCCGCAGACCTGGGGCCTGTGGGGACAATTCGAGCCGGTGGTGCCGCGCGACCGGCGGCTCGAGGTCGCGGAGCGCACGCTCGCCGACGGCAGCGTCCGCGCGCCGGTCGATCCGGCGGAGGTCAAGGCCGCAGCACAGCATCTGCTCAAGCTCGGCGCCGAGGCGGTCGGCATCGTCTTCATCAATGCCTACGCCAATCCCGAGAACGAGCGCCGCGCCGTCGAAGCGGTGCGCGGGGTGTGGCCGAACGCCTTCATCACCGCCTCGAGCGAGATCCTGCCGGAAATCCGCGAGTTCGAGCGCACCTCGACCACCGCGCTCAATGCCTATCTGCAGCCGATCGTCGGGCAGTACATCGCGCGCCTCGAGGACGGATTGGCGTCCGCCGGGGCGCGCGGAAAAATGCTGATCGTGCAGTCGAACGGCGGGGTGATGAGCGTCGAGACCGCCAAGCGCCTGCCGATCCGCACCGCCCTGTCGGGCCCGGCCGCCGGCGCCATCGCAGGCGCGCATATCGCGGCGTCCGCCGGCTTTTCCAACGTCATCACCTGCGACATGGGCGGCACCAGCTTCGACGTGTCGCTGATCGCCGCCGGCAACACCGCGCTCGCCGCGGAGACCAGCATCGATTTCGGCTTGGTGGTGCGCACACCGATGATCGAGATCACCACCATCGGGGCGGGCGGCGGCTCGATCGCGTTCGTCGACGGCGGCGGCATCCTCCAGGTCGGCCCGCAATCCGCCGGCGCCGATCCGGGCCCCGCCTGCTACGCGCTCGGCAACGAGCGGCCGACCGTGACCGACGCCAACGTGCTCACCGGCCGCATCGACGCCGCGCGGCCGATCGGCGGCAAGATCGCGCGGCTCGACATCGATGCGGCGCGGCGCGCGATCGAGACCCACGTCGGAGGGCCGCTCGGCCTCGACGCCATGGCGGCCGCGGCGGCGATCATCCGCGTCGCCAACAGCCGCATGGCCGGCGCGATCCGGCTCGTCTCGATCGAGCGCGGGCACAATCCGCGCGACTTCGTCGCCATGCCGTTCGGCGGCGGCGGGGCGCTGCATGCCGGCGCGCTGATCGGCGAGGTCGGCCTCGCCAGGGCGCTGATCCCGCGCTACCCGGGCGTCACCAGCGCGCTCGGCTGCGTCATCGCCGACATGCGCCACGACTTCGTGCTGACCGTGAACCGGCTGCTCGACGACCTCGATGTCGGCGCGCTCGAGGCCGAGACGCGGAGGTTGACGCAGGACGGCACGGCGCTGATCGAACGCCCGCAGGCCGCGTTCACCGCGCGCGATGTCGTCGTCGAGCTCGACATGTCCTATGTCGGGCAGACCCACACGGTGGCGGTGCCGCTCGGCAACCTCGACCGCGCGGCGATCCGCGCGGCGTTCGAGGCGCGCTACCGCGCGGCCTATGGCCGGTTGCTCGAAGGCATTGCCATGCGGGTGCTCAATCTGCGCGTCGCCGTGATCGGCCGCCGGCCCAAGCTCGACCTGATGCGGCTCGCCCCCAAGCCGGGCGGCAATGTCGCGGCCGCGCAGCTCGGCATGCGGCGCATCTATGTGGATGGCGGCTTCGTCGACGCGCCGGTCTATACCCGCCTCGACCTGCCGGCCGGCGCGGTCATCCCCGGGCCGGCGATCCTGGAGCAGCCGGACACGACGATTTTTGTTGATCCGGGTCTCGAAGGCAGTGTCGATCGCTTTGGGAACGTCCTGTTGGAGCGGAAGGAATGAAATGCGTTCCCCGGATGCGGCGCAGCAC
>DASPZC010000411.1:0-2839 GCA_035636455.1 Xanthobacteraceae bacterium | reverse complement strand
CTGGCGCGCCAGGACCTCGGTCGGCGCCATCAAGGCCGCCTGCCGCCCGGCTTCGATGACGGCCGCGGCGGCCAGCAGCGCGACCACGGTCTTGCCGGAGCCGACGTCGCCCTGGAGCAGCCGCAGCATGCGTTGCGGCTTGCCGAGGTCGCCGACGATGTCGGCCACGGCGCGGCGCTGCGACGACGTGAGCGAGTAGGGCAGGGCACCGACGATCTTCGTCCGTTTCGCACCGTCCCCGACGTTGCGGTGCCCGCCCTGGCGCCGCGCGTGGGCGCGCACCAGGGCGAGCGCAAGCTGTCCGGCGAGAAACTCGTCGAAGGCGAGCCGCGACCAGGCACCGCCTTCGGGCCGCACGTCGTCCGGCTCGCCGGGCCGGTGCAGCAGGCGCAGCGCGTCCGCGAAGACCGGCCAGCGTCGCGCGGCAAGCCACGGCGCGTCCTGCCATTCGGGCAGCTGCGGCAGCTTGGCGAGCGCGGCGTCCGCCGCCTTCCTGACCTGGTTGAGGCCGAGGCCTTCGGTCAGCGGATAGACCGGCTCGACCAGCGGCAGCTGCTTGAACCCGGCTTCGTCGACCACGCGGTCGGGATGCACCATCTGCAGCATGCCGTCGTAGAGCGCCGCGGTGCCGGAGACGTAACGATCCGCCCCGACCGGGAGCAGCCGCTCCAGATAGTCGCGGCGCGCGTTGAAATAGGTGAGCACGATGTCGTTGGTCTCGTCGCTCGCGTAGATCAGGTAGGGCGCGCGGGGTCGGTTGGGAGGCGACGGCCGATGCCGGTCGACATGGACCTCGACGGTCACCACCGAGCCCGGCACCACGTCGCGCAGCTTGGGGCGCGCGCGGCGATCGATCGTGCCGGCCGGCAGGTGAAACAGGAGATCGATGATGCGCGGCGCCTCGGTCTCCCGCCCGAGCAGCCGGCTGAAGAGTTTTTCCACCTTCGGCCCGACGCCGGGCAGGCCGGTGATCGACGCAAACAGGGGATTGAGCAGGTTAGGCCGCATGGCTTGGTTTCGCGTGTCGGAAATGATGATGCTCGCCCGTTGCGGCAAATGAAGCAATGCGTCTCCCGTCACCTCGGCTGACTAGGTTGAATTCCATCGTGACTTTTTGCCGGAGTTTCTCGCACTGAAGGAGCCCGTCCAGGATGAAATCGCCGCTCTCGCGGAAAAGATGAAGGTCCTTGGACCGATGATGAAACGCCCGGCGACCGATACCCTGGATGGGTCACGATTTTCGAATATGAAGGAGCTGCGCTTCACTGCCGACAATGGCGTCTGGCGTGTCGCCTATGCGTTCGATCCCCAGCGGAAGGCCATTCTGCTGGTTGCCGGTGACAAGGCGGGAGTGTCCCAGAGGCGGTTCTATCGCGAGCTGATCCGCAAGGCCGACAAACGGTTCGCCGAACACCTCGACGAGATCGAAAAGACCAGGAGCAGGACATGAAGACCAGCATTCCCTATGAGAAGGTCATTGCGAGCTTTTCGGCCGAACGGCGGCGGAAAATCAAGGACCGCGCCGTCGAGCTTATCGCCGAGGAATTCACCCTGCGCGATCTTCGCAAGGCCAAGCAGATGACGCAGGAAGAGGTCGCGCGGCGCCTGAGCGGCCGTCAGGTTTATGTGTCGCGCCTTGAGCGCCGGGCGGACATGAAGCTGTCGACACTGCGCGAGTACGTCCGGGCATTGGGCGGTGACCTGCAATTGATGGTCACCTTCCCGGAGCGACGAACCGTCAAGCTGCGCGATATCGGGACCACCCCACAGCGCAGGCGCCGCCACGGCGCGCAGAGGCCCGGGAAGCGGAAAATGGCGTGACATTGGGCTCGCCTTGAGCGGCCATTGCGCCGAAGGGCCGTCCTGAAAACGGAACCTTCCCCCGTTTTCGGTCCGTTGAGGCTGACGCGCTCTTCTGGCAGGCCTATATAACCCCCGCCCGGCCGCGTCCGGGCTTTTGGCGTTGCAGAGGCCGCATGACCGGAACGGTTGATCCAGACGAGGCGCTCGCCATCCGGCGGCGCAAGCTGAAATTCCGGTCATGGCACCGCGGCATGCGCGAGATGGACCTGATCATGGGCCGGTTCGCGGACGCCTTCGTCGATCGCATGGCGGCGCCTGAGCTCGACCAGTTCGAGCGCCTGATCGAGCTGCCGGATCCCGAGCTGATGGCGTGGATCACCGGCTCGGCTGCCCCCCCGGCCGCGCACGACACGCCGATGCTGCGGCGGCTGCGCGACGTCCATTTCGCCCCCCGGGCCGGAGCTTGACGGCGGCATGGCGCGCTCTCCGGCCGAACTGCTGCATCCCGACAGGCCGTTGACGCTCGCCGGCGTCGCCGACGGGGCCGAAGGTTTGGTGGTCGCCGATCTCGCGCGCGCGGTCGCCGCCGCGGCCGAGGCGGCGCCGACCAGCCTTGTCGTGGTCTGCCGCGACGGCCAGCGGCTCGCGCAGCTCGCCCGCGCACTCGCGTTCTTCGCTCCGGACCTCGCGGTCGAGCAATTCCCCGCCTGGGACTGCCTGCCCTACGACCGGGTATCGCCGCATGCGGCCGTCGTGGCGCAGCGCATGATCACGCTGTCGCGTCTCGCGCGGACCATCGGGCGGGAGCGGCCCTCCGTCCTGCTCACCACCGTCAACGCGGCGCTCCAGCGCGTTCCCGCACGCAACCTCGTTGCCGGTCAGGCGTTCTCGGCCGCGCCCGGCAACATGCTGCAGATGGACGGTGTGATCGGCTGGCTCGAACTCAACGGCTTCACCCGCACCTCGACGGTGCGCGACGCCGGCGAATACGCGGTGCGCGGCGGCATCGTCGATCTCTATCCGCCCGGCATGGACT
>DASPZC010000410.1:0-1996 GCA_035636455.1 Xanthobacteraceae bacterium | reverse complement strand
CAGCAGATCCGCGTGCTCGGGCGGATAGATGCAGTCGAGGCCTCCGGCGAGTACCGCAATCGTGCCGCTCGGGAGGCTCGCCCGGTGCGCGGCGGCATCGATGCCGCGGGCAAGGCCCGACACGATGGCAAACCCTGCTTGGCCGAGGTCGCGCGCGAGCCGGCCGGCCATTTTGGCGCCCGCGGCCGAAGCATTGCGCGAGCCGACGATGGCGACCATCGGCCGATCGAGCAGCGCGGCGTTGCCGTGAACCGCGATCAGCGGCGGCGCATCGTCGATCCTGGCGAGCGAGCGGGGATATTCCGGCTCGCCCAAGGCCACCAGCCGCACGCCGAACGAGCGCATCGCTGCGAGCTCGCGCTCGGCTTCCTCGCGCGCAGCAATGCGCGCGGCGTGCTTGGCGCCGCCGCGGCTCGCCAGCCCGGGAAGGGCTTTTAGCGCGGAACGAGCGCTGCCGTAGTAGCGCAGCAAGGTGCCAAACGTGCGCGGGCCGACGTTCTCGCTGCGGATGAGCCGCAGCCAGTCGATGCGTTCCTCGTCGCTCAGACGAGGATTGGCCGATGCCGTCGTTCCCCACATCCCCGGCACGTCCTCAACCGCGCCTCGCGCCTGTTGACGATGTCGCCCGCGCCCGACATCCCGGCTTCGAAAAGCCGAGGCCATGCTATATCATGCCGGCGCGACAGGGAGCGTCTCCGATGCAGCATCGCAGGATCGGCCGATCGGGTTTCCAATGGGCGTTGGCGTTCACGCTGGCTGTGCTGGGCATGGGGCTGTCGCATGCGGCCGAGCTCGAGCGGCACGTCGTGCGCCATAGGCACGTCGCGTACCACGCCATCGTCCTTCCGCCGGAACGGCACGTCATCGAGATCGTGAAGAACGCCTACAGCGACCGCTTCATCATCAACGGCGCGCGGTTCTCGGCCAAGGCGCCGGCGTGCGTGAGCGGCTGGCTTGCGGGAGAGCCGGTCCGGCTGTTGAGCGGCGAGCCTCACGGCTACTGCACGGACGCGGTCGTCTACAACGCGATGCGGCACCGGGCCTGCGAAATGTGGTGCGGCGGCAGCCTGTTCTGGTGAGCGCCGCGAACCGCATGCTGGTAGGATTTGGGCGATTGATTGTTACGGTTGATGAATTTAACGTGTGCAACCTTAATGTAGTATGTTAACGAATTGAAGCCATTCAACCTCGTGATTTCGTTCAGGAAGCTCTCCGGTTACCACCGATTTTTCCTTCGGTGCCCGATGCGAGCCGCAGGATGTTCGCGCGATGCACGAGAAACACCAGCACGGTGAGCAGCACAAACAGCAACGCCTCCTGACGATCATCGCTCGCCCACAGCACGGCCGGGGTCGCCGCGCTCGCGACCAGAGCGGCGAGCGAGGAATACCGGGTCAGTGCCGCCACGACGAGCCAGATGGCCGCGAACGCCGCGGCGCCGGGCCAGGGCGCCAATCCGATCAGAATGCCGAGATAGGTCGCCACGCCCTTGCCGCCCTTAAATTTCAGCCAGACCGGAAACAGGTGCCCGAGGAAGGCGCCGAGCCCGGCGATGAGCGCGTGATCGCGGCCCCAGAGCCAATCCATGACCAGAACCGCGAGCGTGCCTTTGAGCACGTCGCAGAGAAGGGTCGCGGCGGCGAGGCCCTTGTGGCCGGTCCGCAAGACATTTGTCGCCCCGATGTTGCCCGAGCCGATGGCACGCAGGTCCGCGGTGCCGGCAAGCCGGGTGAGGATCACGCCGAACGGGATCGATCCGACCAAATAGCCGAAGGCCAACGCCGCGAGATAATAAGGTAACGCCAGCGACCAGTTGATCGGGTGCAGCATGGGCGGCCTGCCTGCGGGGCGCGCGGAACGCGCCGGCGCTCACACGTATTCGTAGACGGTGCGGCCGCCTACGATGGTCCGCACGGTCCGGCCTTGCAGCTTGGCCTCGTCGAACGGTGTGTTCTTGCATTTCGACTTGAGGCCCGCCGGATCGAGCACCCAGGGT
>DASPZC010000409.1:0-10536 GCA_035636455.1 Xanthobacteraceae bacterium | reverse complement strand
GTGCGCGGTTGCCAGCACGATCATCGGCACCGCCGGATCGCGCGGCTCCTTCTCGGTCACGGCAAGCGCCACCGCGGTATGCGGGTCAACCAGATAGTCCGCCTCCTTGCGGACGGTGCGGATGGTCGCTGCGGTCTCCTGCTCGTCGGCACGCCCGGCGGCGAAACCGGCGCGGATCGCCGCGAGCGCCGCGGGCGCGATCGAGAAGCGGCGCGACTGGGCGAGCGAATTCATCAGCCCGCGCACCGCGGCCGGGTCGCGACCATAGGCGTCGAACAGCAGCCGCTCGAAATTCGAGGACACCTGGATGTCCATGGACGGCGAGGTCGTCGCCACCACCTCGCGCGGCTCGTAGTCGCCGGTCGCCATGGTGCGGGCGAGAATGTCGTTGACGTTGGTGGCGACCACGAGCCGGTCGATCGGGAGACCCATGCGCCTGGCCACATGGCCGGCGAACACGTCGCCGAAATTCCCGGTCGGCACCGTGAAGGCGACCTTGCGATGGGGTGCGCCGAGCGCGACCGCCGCGGTGAAGTAGTAGACCGCCTGGGCCGCGATGCGGGCCCAGTTGATGGAATTGACGGCGGAAAGCCGCACCCGGTCGCGAAAAGCGTGATGGTTGAACAGGGCTTTGACCAGGGCCTGGCAGTCGTCGAACGTGCCGTTGACCGCCACGGCATGGACGTTGTCGTCCGGCGCCGTGGTCATCATCCGGCGCTGCACCTCGGAAATACGCCCGCGCGGGAACAGCACGACCACGTCGACGTGGCGGCAGCCGCGGAATGCCTCGACCGCCGCGCCGCCGGTATCCCCCGAAGTGGCGCAGACGATCGTCGCGCGTTCGCCGCGTTCGCCCAGCGCGTGATCCATGAGCCGGGCGAGCAGCTGCATGGCGAGGTCCTTGAAGGCGAGGGTCGGCCCGTGGAACAACTCCAGCACGAAAATTCCAGGCCCGAGTTGCACAAGGGGTGCCACGCAGGGGTGGCGGAACGCGGCATAGGCCTCGCGTGCCATGCGGGCGAGATCGGCCGGCGCCAGGGCGTCGCCGACGAACGGGCCGAGGACCTCGCAGGCGGCCTCGGCGTAGGGCTTGCCGGCCAGGCCGGCGATTCGGTCGGGGGCGAAAACCGGCCAAGTTTCAGGTACATAGAGGCCGCCATCGCGGGCGAGACCGGCGAGCGTCACGTCGATGAAGCCGAGCGGCGGGGCCTCGCCGCGGGTCGAGATGTAACGCAAGATTCGATCCTTCCGGCCGGCCGGTACCGCGCCTATCGCCAGGGCCGAAGCACGCTGGGATAAGGGAAGACATCCGGTTTGGCTAGTGTTAGCCAGACGCGGAAACGGGGCTTCCTTAAGGCCCCTCGAGGAAGGGGCGCCATGAGCCTGCCCGCCATCCTGCAGGGCCGCCTGTCGGTGCCGGTGATCGGCGCGCCGATGTTCATCGTCTCGGTGCCTGATCTGGTCATCGCCCGATGCAAGGCCGGCATCGTCGGCAGTTTCCCGGCCCTCAATGCGCGGCCGCCCGAAGTGCTCGACGCGTGGCTGACCCGCATCCGTGGCGAGCTTGCCGCCCATGACGCGGCGCATCCCGCCCGGCCGGCCGCCCCTTCGCGGTCAACCAGATCGTGCACAAATCGAACGACCGGCTGACCCGCGACCTCGACGTCTGCGTCAAGCACCGCGTGCCCATCGTCATCACCTCGCTCAGCGCGCGCGAGGAGGTGAACCGGGCGGTGCATTCCTATGGCGGCACGGTGCTGCACGACGTGATCAACAACACGTTCGCCCGCAAGGCGATCGACAAGGGCGCGGACGGGTTGATCGCGGTCGCGGCGGGCGCCGGCGGGCACGCGGGAACCACCTCGCCGATCGCGCTCATCCAGGACATTCGCGCGTGGTTCGATGGGCCGCTCATCCTGTCGGGCGCCATCGCCACCGGACGGGCGGTGCTGGCGGCGCAGGCGATGGGGACCGACCTCGCCTACGTGGGCTCGGCGTTCATCGCCACCCGCGAGGCGAATGCGCCCGACGCGTACAAACAGATGATCGTCGAGTCGCACGCGGCGGACATCGTCTACACCAATCATTTCTCCGGGGTGCACGGCAATTATCTGAAGGGCTCGATCGTGCGCGCCGGGCTCGACCCGGATCAGCTGCAGGCGGCGGACCCCTCGAAGATGAATTTCGCCGACGGCGGCGCCCACCGCCGGGCATGGCGCGACATCTGGGGCGCCAGCCAGGGGATCGGCGCCGTCAAGCAGGTGGTCGGCGCGGCCGATCTGGTGGCGCGGCTCGAGCGCGAATATCACGCCGCGCTCGACGACCTCGCGCGCCAGCATACCGCCCCGGCCGGTCGGATCAGGCGCGCTCCCCGCCTTCGCCGGCGCGGCGCTCCCGCCGTTGGCTTAGGACGAACGCGGCGAACACGCCGACGAGCACCAGCGCCAGCCCGAACCAGGCGAGCGCGTACTGCAGGTGATTGTTGGGCAGGTTGACCACGAGCTTGCCGGCGCGGGGCAGGCCGCCGGGGGCGGGCGGCGCCTCCTGGTCGACGTAGAACGGCGCCACCCTCAAGCCTTTCGCCGCCGCCATGGCGAGATGGTCGCGCACGAACCACAGGCGACGCGCCGAGTCGGCCGCGGGCGTGAACCAGCTCGACCTCTCCGCCCAGCGCATCACGCCCTCGATATCGGTCACGCCGAAGATCTGACCGGCGGTGCGGCCAATCGTGTCCCGCTCCTTCTCGGGCACGAAGCCGCGGTTGACCATGACGAGATCGCCGCCGCCGATGCGCGCCGGCGTGAACACCCAATAGCCCGGTCCCGCCACGTCGCTGCGCAGCGCCGACCCGCTGGTATAGACGAGCGCTTCCTGGCCGTTGAGGAACTCGGCCGCGAAGGTGACGCGCCGGAACTCGTCCCTGGCCGGATCGAGCCTCGCCCAACGCTCCGGCGGAGGCAGCGCGACCGCCGCGGCGTCGACGCGGCTCTCGATCGAGGCAATCAGCGCTTCCTTCCATGCCCGGCGATCGAGCTGCCAGATTCCGAGCGCAACCAGCACGGCAAGCCCGAGGCAGGCGAATACAGCGGGGACGAGGAGACCGCGGCGGCGCCGCGCAGCCTCGATGCTCACCCGCGCTCTCCGTGGTCGAAGCGGCCCTCGGCGGCCTTGTGGTGATACTGCAGCGCGATGAGCAGGCCCTTGACGAGGCGCAGCGGCGCGAGCGTGACCAGGAGAATCAGCGGGCCCCACAGCGCGGCATGCACCCACAGCGGCGGCGCGTACTTCACCTCGACGAGAAGCGCGCAGCCGACCACGATGAACCCGGCAATGAACATCACGAACACCGCCGGACCGTCGCCGGAATCGGCGAAAGAGAAATCGAGCCCGCAGGCCTCGCATCGCGGACGCAACGCGAGGAACCCGTCGAACAGCCTGCCCTTGCCGCAGCGCGGGCAGCGGCCGGCTAGGCCGGTCGCGAACGGAGAGGGCGAGGTCTCGGGTTGGGCTTCGGCCATCGCTGATGCTCTTGCTCAAAACAAAAAGGAGCGGTCGGTGCCGCCCCTTCTTGGCCGTTTGATGGGTTTCGTCAATGGCCGCCGGCCGCGGCATGCACGCCGCCGCCCCACACGTAGATGCAGGTGAACAGGAACAGCCACACCACGTCGACGAAGTGCCAGTACCAAGCGGCGAACTCGAAGCCGAGATGCTGTTTCGCATTGAAATGGCCGGCCAGCGCGCGGCCGAGGCACACGATCAGGAAGATGCTGCCGATGATCACGTGCGCGCCGTGGAACCCGGTCGCCATGAAGAAGGTGGCGCCGTAGATGTGGCCCTTGAAGGCGAATTGCGCGTGCATGTACTCGTAGGCCTGCACGCCGGTGAACGACAGGCCGAGCAGGATGGTGCAGATCAGGCCCCATTTGAGGCTTTCGCGGTCGTTCTCGAGCAGGGCGTGGTGCGCCCACGTCACCGTCGTGCCCGAGGTCAACAGGATCAGCGTGTTGAGCAGCGGCAGGTGCCACGGATCGAAGGTCTCGATCCCCTTGGGCGGCCATTGCCCGCCGAGGAGCTGCTCGCGCACGATCTGAACCGAGTCGGCCGGGAACAGGGCGATGTTGAAATAGGCCCAGAACCAGGCGGCGAAAAACATCACCTCGGAGGCGATGAACAGGATCATCCCGTAGCGGTGGGACAGCTGCACGACGCGGGTGTGATGACCCTGGAACTCGGCCTCGCGCACGACGTCGCGCCACCAGCCGATCATGGTGTAGGCGATCCCGATCACGCCGGCGGCAAACATCAGCGGCGCGGCCGAGAACAGATGGTGCAGCCAGGAAATACCGCCGGCGGCCATCAGGAACGCCGACACGGCTCCGACCGCCGGCCACGGGCTCGGATCGACGAGGTGGTAGTCGTGATGTCGCGCGTGCGCCTCGGCCATTCGTCGTCTCCGTTTCCCGCCGGGGCGCGGACCCTCGGCGCCCGCTTCCCTCCCGGACCAGGTCCGGTCTGTCGATTCCTAGATTCGCCCCGGATCAACCGGACCTGCGCTCTCCGCCACCGGCTTGTCCGGATTGCGCACCGGATACATGGTGTAGGAGAGCGTGATGGTGTTGAGATCGTTCTGCTCGGCATCGCCGACGAGGGCCGGGTCGATATAGAACACGACCGGCATGTCGCGGCGCTCGTGCGGCTTCACCCGCTGCTCGGTGAAACAGAAGCAGTTGATCTTCACGAAATAGGCGCCGACGGTCGGCGGCGTCACGTTGTAGGTCGCCTGCCCGACGGTGTCGCGGACGGAATCGTTCTGCACCCGGTAGAGCACGGTGACGACCTCGCCGACGCGCACGTCGATCGAGACGCGCTCCGGCTCGAACTTCCACGGCAGGCCGCTCACGTTGGCGTCGAACCGCACGGTGACCTTGCGGTCGAGCACCTGGCCCGGCCCGACGTCGGCCACCTGGGTGGTGCCGCCGAATCCGGTGGTCCGGCAGAACCAAGTGTAGAGCGGCACCGCCGCATAGGCCATGCCGACCATGGCGGCGACGAAGCCCGTGCAGGCGGCGGCGACGGCGAGATTGCGCCGGCGCGCCGTGGCCCTGTCGTGGTGCGGGGTCGGGCCCATGCGCGAATTGTTTCTCACAGCGGACGGTGGAGCACGCCGGGCCCCAGCTTGACGATGGTCACGACGTAGAACAGCAGCACGAGGGCGCCGAGGGCGAGCCCGATCGCCACCGAGCGCGCGCGGCGGCGCCGCTTCTGCTCCTCGGTGAGCACGATGCCGGTCTCGGGCGGGCGGTCGTTCATGCGGTCATCCCGGCGGCGGCGCGCCGCCGAACGCGCGGTCGGCCAGCAGCACGGCGAACAGCACGAACAGGTAGAGGATCGAGAAGGCGAACAGGCGCTTGGCAGCCTGATCGGCCGCGCGGCCTTCCGCGGCGGCGTGCAGCCGCCAGGCGAGCGCCGCGATCGTCACGCCGGCGACAATAGCGACGATGCCGTAGATCGGGCCGGCATATCCAAACAGCCACGGCGCAAGGGTGACCGGCACGAGGACGGCGGTGTAGAGGAGAATCTGCCGCTTGGTCTCCCGGCGCCCGGCGACGACGGGGAGCATCGGCACGCCAGCGCGCGCATATTCGTCGGCGCGGGTGAGCGACAGCGCCCAGAAATGCGGCGGCGTCCACAGAAAGACGATCAGGAACAGCAGCACCGACTCGATCCCGATGCCGCCGGTCGCCGCGGCCCAGCCGATCATCGGCGGAAACGCGCCGGCCGCGCCGCCGATAACGATGTTGTGCGGCGTCGAGCGCTTGAGCCACATCGTGTAGACGACGATGTAGAAGAAGATGGTGAAGGCGAGGAGCCCGCCGGCGACCCAGTTGACCATCAGGCCGAGGGCGAGAACGGAGCCGGTCGCAAGCGTGAGGCCGAAGCCGAGCGCCTCGCCCGGCAGCACGCGCCCGGCCGGAATCGGCCGCCGCGCCGTGCGCGTCATCACCGCGTCGATGTCGGCGTCGTACCACATGTTGAGCGCGCCCGCCGCGCCGGCGCCGACCGCGATGCACAGGAGCGCCGCGAAGCCGATCACCGGATGCACGTGGCCGGGCGCCACCAGCAGGCCGACCAGAGCGGTGAACACCACGAGCGACATCACCCGCGGCTTCATCAGCGCGAGGAAATCGGCGACCTCGGCGTCGCTCACGGCGAGCGCCGGCTCGGCCCGATGGTCGACCGCGGACATATCGGTCATTCGCATGTTGCGCCCGCCCATCTCCCCGCCGGACCTCACCTGATCCGCGGCAGCACGTCGAACTGGTGGAACGGCGGCGGCGAGGGCAGCGTCCATTCGAGCGTCGTCGCGCCGGCGCCCCACGGATTGTTCTCCGCCCTCTGCTTTTTCAGGAACGCCTGCAGCACGCCGAACAGGAAGATCAGCGCGCCGACGCCGGAAATGTACGAGCCGATCGAGGAGACGACGTTCCAGCCGCGGAACGCGTCGGGATAATCGACGTAGCGCCGCGGCATGCCGGCAAGGCCGAGGAAATGCTGCGGGAAGAACACCATGTTGACGCCGACGAACGTGACCCAGAAGTGCAGCTTGCCGATGCGGTCGTCGTACATGTAACCGGTGATCTTGGGGAACCAGTAGTACCAGCCGGCGAAGATGGCGAACACCGCGCCGAGCGAGAGCACGTAGTGGAAGTGCGCCACCACGTAATAGGTGTCCTGCAGCAGGCGGTCGACGCCCGCATTGGCGAGCACGACGCCGGTGACGCCGCCGAGGGTGAACAGGAAGATGAACCCGATCGCCCACAGCATCGGCGTCTTGAACTCGATGGAGCCGCCCCACATCGTGGCGATCCACGAGAAGATCTTCACGCCCGTCGGCACGGCGATGACCATGGTGGCGAGGATGAAATAGGCCTGCGCGCCGGTCGACATGCCGACCGTGTACATGTGATGCGCCCACACCACGAAGCCGATGCCGCCGATCGCCACCATCGCGTAGGCCATGCCGAGATAGCCGAACACCGGCTTGCGGCTGAACGTCGCGACGATCTGGCTGACCATGCCGAAGCCCGGGAGAATCAGGATGTAGACCTCGGGATGGCCGAAGAACCAGAACAGGTGCTGGAACAGGACCGGATCGCCGCCCCTGTCGGCGGAGAAGAACGTCGTGCCGAAGTTGCGGTCGGTCAGCAGCATGGTGATCGCGCCGGCGAGCACCGGCATGGCGAGCAGGAGGAGAAACGTCGTCACCAGGATCGACCACACGAACAGCGGCATCTTGTGCAGGGTCATGCCGGGCGCGCGCATGTTGAAGATGGTGGTGATGAAGTTGATGGCGCCGAGGATCGACGACGCGCCGGCGAGATGCAGCGACAGGATGGCGAAATCCATGGCCGGGCCGGTGTGCCCGGTGGTCGACAGCGGCGCGTAGATGGTCCAGCCGGCGCCCACGCCGTTGCCGTCGCCCTCGCCGGGAACGAACATCGAGGTGAGCAGCAGCGCGAACGAGGCCGGCAGCAGCCAGAACGAGATGTTGTTCATGCGCGGGAACGCCATGTCGGGCGCCCCGATCATCAGCGGCACGATCCAGTTGCCGAAGCCGCCGATCATCGCCGGCATGACCATGAAGAAGATCATGATCAGGCCGTGCGCGGTGACGAACACGTTGAACGTATGGGGTTCGGTGAACAGCTGAAGCTGGGGGGTCTGCAGCTCGTAGCGGATGGCAATCGACAGCGTGCCGCCGATCACGCCGGCGGCAACCGCGAACACCAGGTACATCGTGCCGATGTCCTTGTGGTTCGTCGAATACACGAAGCGGCGCCATCCGGTCGGGGTCGGATGTTCATGCGCGCCATGGGCGCCATGAGCCGTCGCCGTTGTTGCCATACCGAGATCCCTTCGACCTTGTCGCTGCGATGCGCCTTGTTGATCGCCTCACTCGGCCTTGGCGCTCGCCGCGGCGGCGAGCGCGGCCGGCGGCCGGGTGTCGTCGTAAGCGTTCTTCGCCTGCTCCACCCATTTGGCGAAGTCGGCGTCGCTCACGACCCGCACCGCGATCGGCATGAAGGCGTGGTCCTTGCCGCACAATTCCGAGCACTGGCCGTAATAAACCCCCTCGCGCGTCGCCTTGAACCAGGTCTCGTTGAGCCGGCCGGGAACCGCGTCGATCTTGATACCGAACGACGGCACGGTGAAGGAGTGGATGACGCCCTGGGCGTCGGCCGTCACCTGAACGCGCACCACCTTGTTGACCGGCACGACCATGTCGTTGTCGACGGCCAGCAGGCGCGGCTCGTCCGGCTTTTTCTTGGGGCGGTCGGCGTCGTCGAGCATGCGCGATTCGATCTCGAACTTGCCGTTGTCCGGATAGCCGTAGGTCCAATACCACTGCAGGCCGGTGGCCTTCACGGTGAGGTCGGCCGGCGGAACGATCTGCTGATAGAACAGCAATTTGAACGACGGGATGGCGATCCCGGTGAGGATGATGATCGGCACCACCGTCCACGCCACCTCGATCAGGGTGTTGTGGGTGGTGCGCGACGGGTGGGGATTGGCCCGCCGGTTGAAGCGCACGATGACGGTGACCAGCAGCGCCAGCACGAACACCGTGATGGCGGTGATGACGTAGAGCAGGCCGTCGTGGAAGGCGACCACGTTGTCCATCACCGGCGTGACCGATTGCTGAAAGTTCAGTTGCCAGGGCGAGGGCTGACCGAGGCCGGCGAGCGCGACGCCGCCGCCCATGAGCACGGCGACGGCGACCGCCATCGAGCCGATCAAGCGCGAAACAACCTGCATCGCCGTGTCCGCTCCTTCGACGAGTGCCGGCCGTGACCGACCGCCCTGCACCGCGCCGTTGACGCGGGTGCGTCCTTGCGATCCCGCGTGGCGCGCGGCGGGGGACGCCGGCGGGCTCCGGAGCGAAAGCAAATGCGGGCTGGTGGGTGGAGCCGGGCTTCTCAAACCACAATTCGGCCCTACTCGCAACGTGGCTTGCGTCCGTTCTTTGCGATGTCCCGTCCGGGTGTCGTGGACGCATTCGCCGCGCTTTGGCGGGTGTTTTTCGCTGCTCGACGGTGCCGGCGTGCGCTTGACAGCGCCGGACCGGCATGTACGGGAGACGGCGCGCCGGTATCGGTGCGGCGATTCGGCCCACGGGCGTCACAGCGCCTGCGTGATCGCCGAGCCGAGGCCGGCCGTGCGCGGCGGCGCCGCGATCGAGGAACGGGATCATGGGCATTTTCTGCACGCGGGCGGTGCGGCGTCACGGCGGGACCGGTCGGGCCGGGTTTGCCCCGTCGCTGGCGCTGGCGACGGCCGCGCTGCTCGGCCTCGTTGCTGCCGCCGCCGCGCAGGGCGTGGTCAAGTCGGTGCACGGCGACTGGCAGGTCCGCTGCGACACGCCGCCGGGCGCCCAGAGCGAGCAGTGCGCGCTGATCCAGAGCGTGACCGCCGAGGACCGGCCGAACGTCGGCCTCACGGTGATCGTGCTCAAGACCGCCGATCAGAAATACCGGCTGATGCGCGTGCTGGCGCCGCTCGGCGTGCTGCTGCCCAACGGGCTCGGGCTGCGCATCAATTCGGCCGACATCGGCAAGGTGCTCTATGTGCGCTGCCTGCCGAACGGCTGCGTCGCCGAGGTCGTCATGGACGACAACCTGATGAAGCAGCTGCGCTCCGGCGGCACCGCGACCTTCATCATCTACCAGACGCCGGAAGAGGGCATCGGCATCCCGGTGAGCCTCAAGGGTTTTGGCGAAGGTTTTGACAAGCTGCCGTAGGTAGGTGCCCCCTCCCCTCGCCGGCCGGCACGACCTATCTTGCGGGCAGACCCAATTCGCCGGAACGAGCCCATGCCCGACACATCCGCCTCCCTGATCGACCGCGCCGGCCTCGACCGCACGAACCTGCGCCGCCGCCTCGCGCACGGGTTCGACGGCGCCGACGACGGCGAGCTTTATCTCGAGTACCGCCAGTCGGAAGCGCTGGTGTTCGACAACGGCCGGCTCAAGCAGGCGACGTTCGACACCGTCCAGGGCTTCGGCCTGCGCGCGGTGAAGGGCGAGGCGGTCGGCTATGCGCACGCCTCCGACGTCTCGGACGCCGCGCTGGCGCGCGCTGCCGACGCCGTGCGCGCGGTGCGTTCCGGCTATTCCGGCACCTACGCGGAGCCTCCCGCGCGCACCAACGTACGGCTCTACGGCGATGAGAATCCGCTCGCCGCGCCCGGTTTCGACGCCAAGGTCAAGTTGCTGGAGACGATCGACGCCTATGCGCGCGGCAAGGACCCGCGGGTGCGGCAGGTTTCGGTGAGCTTCGGGGCGAGCTGGCAGCAGGTCGAGATTCTGCGCGCCGACGGGGAAACCTTTCGCGACATCCGGCCGCTGGTGCGGGTGAACGTCTCGGTGGTCGCCGGCGAGGGCGACCGGCAGGAATCCGGCAGCCACGGCTATGGCGGCCGCGAGGGCTATCAGCGCTTCGTCGACCTGGCAGCCTGGCAGGGCGCGGTCGATGACG
>DASPZC010000408.1:0-2496 GCA_035636455.1 Xanthobacteraceae bacterium | reverse complement strand
CCGCCGGACCCGCTCGACCAGCTCCAGTAGCCGAAGGCGCCGGCAGTGCCGAGCAATGCGAGACCGAGCACGGCCGCGACCGTGGTGAGCCCGCCGCGCCGGCGATCGGGAATCTCCTCGACGTAGTCGTCCTCCCCCTCGGGGTTCATGTGCTCGTCGTCGCCGTAATAAGCACCCTGCTCGTGCGTGCCCTCGTACTGCGCTGCGCCGTGTTCGGCGGCAGCGTGGCCGGCGATGCCGTGCGCGTCGTCGGCCGCGTGGGTCGCCGGCGCGCCGTGCTCGGCCGTCGTCGCATCCCAATGGCGATCGGTATCGGCCGGATCGGCGCGGCCCTCCGTCCGCTCGGCGGTGGGCGCATAGGGGTCATCCGATCGGTCCTGCTCGTCGCGCCATTCGGAGAGCGGCGGACCGGATCGCGCCAGCCACGGCGGCGTGTGCGGCTCTTCCGCCGCGCGCGCCGGGCGCTCGGGCTGCGGCTCGGGCCGGCTGCTGTTGCGCGTGAGCTCTCGCAGCGTCTCGTCCTGGCCGATCAGGCGCGCCAGTTCCGCCAGCGGATCGCTGGCCGGGTGACGGTCGCTCTCGGGTGGCGTCTCTTCGCGGCGCGGCGGAAACGGGCCGGCGCGCGACGGTCGGTACGATGAACTATCCGCCATGTGTCAATTGTCCCCGCCTGGCACGTCAGATCAGCGGTTTCCGCTGGCGGGCCGCTGAACCGCCTGGTCCCCGGCGGCCCTACCCCGGTATGTTACCGCATCTCGTCCGGCGCCCCGACCCCAAGCAATGCGAGCCCCGAGGCGAGCACGGTGACGACGCCTTGGATGAGAGCAAGACGCGCCTTGGTCAGTTGTGGATCATTCTGGATAATGAAGCGTAAATGTGGCAGGTCGGTGCCCCGCGTCCACTGGGCGTGAAATTCGCTCGCCAGCTCAAACAGGTAGAAGGCGATCCGGTGGGGTTCGTGGGCCTCGGCCGCCGCCTCGACGACGCGCGGATAAAGCGCAATGCGCCTGATCAACGCCTGCTCGGCCGCATCGTCGAGCCGCTCGAGCGGCGCCTGCGCCAGCATGGCCGCGCGATCGGCCGGTGACTCCGGCAGATCGGGCAGCACCGCGCGGGCGTTGCGGAACACCGACTGGCCGCGGGCGTGGCCGTACTGGACGTAGAACACCGGGTTGTCGCGCGACTGCTCGATGACCTTGGCGAGATCGAAGTCGAGCGGCGCGTCGTTCTTGCGGTAGAGCATCATGAAACGGACCGCATCGCGGCCGACCTCGTCGACCACCTCACGCAAGGTGACGAACTCGCCCGCGCGCTTCGACATTTTCACCGGCTCGCCGGCGCGCAGGAGATTGACCAGTTGCACGATTTTGACGTCGAGCTCGGCCTTACCATCGCTTATCGCCTTGACGGCGGCCTGCACGCGCTTGACGTAGCCGCCGTGATCGGCGCCCCACACGTCGATCATGGCGCGGAAGCCGCGATCGAACTTCGATTTGTGATAGGCGATGTCGGAGGCGAAATAGGTGTAGCTGCCATCCGACTTGCGCAGCGGCCGGTCGACGTCATCGCCGAACGCGGTCGAGCGGAACAGCGTCTGCTCGCGGTCCTCCCAGTCCTCGATCGGCTGGCCCTTGGGCGGCTGCAGGCGACCCTGGTAGATGAGGCCCTTGGCGCGCAAGTCCTCGATCGTCGCCTCGACCGCGCTGTTTCCCTCCGCGAGCGAGCGCTCGGAGAAGAACTCGTCGTGCCGCACGTCGAGCGCAGCGAGGTCGGCGCGGATCGTGTCGAGCATCGCCGCGATCGCCCGCGCCCGCACCTTCGGCAGCCACTCGGCCTCGGCCCGGTCCTTGAGCGTGGGGCCGAACTCCGCGGCCAGCGCGGCGCCGATCGGCTTTAGATAGTCGCCCGGGTAGAGGCCGTCCGGGATCGCGCCGATCGCGGCGCCGAGCGCCTCGCAGTAGCGCAGGTATGCCGACCGCGCGAGCACGTCGACCTGGGCGCCGGCATCGTTGATGTAATACTCGCGGGTCACCCGATAGCCGGAAAACGCCAGCAGGTTCGCCAGCGCGTCGCCGAACACGGCGCCGCGGCAATGGCCGATATGGATGGGGCCGGTGGGATTGGCGGAGACGTATTCGACGTTGACCGGCTCGCCGCGGCCGAGGTTGCTGCGGCCGTAATCGGTGCCGGCGGCGAGCGCCGCGCGCAGCTCGTCGATCCACGCCCGCGGCTCGAGCGTCAGGTTGATGAAGCCGGGGCCCGCCACCGTCGCGTCGGCGATCACCGGCTCGGTGCGGAGCTTTGCGGCGATCGCCTCGGCGAGATCGCGCGGCTTCTTGCCGGCGGGCTTGGCCAGCACCATGGCGGCGTTGGTCGCCATGTCGCCGTGCGCGGCCTCGCGCGGCGGCTCGACCTGCACCCGGCTTTGATCGATGCCGGCGGGCAACAGCCCTTCCGCAACCAGTGCATGGCTGGCCGTGTGAACCTTGTCCAGCA
>DASPZC010000407.1:0-4128 GCA_035636455.1 Xanthobacteraceae bacterium | reverse complement strand
GCCTTGATCGGGTCGGGGAAATCGAACCCCGCGGGCAGGCCCGCGACGGCAAGCTCGACGCTCGCCGTGTCCTGCAGCGTGTCGAGGAAGAACTGCGCCCCCGCCGGGCCGCGCTGCAGCTTCTGCAGCAGCGAGGTCAGCAGTGCCGGCAGGCTGTCGCCCGAGGACGGCGGGTTGAGGAACGGGTATTGCGCCGGATCGTACTCGGCGGCGATCGCCTGCAGCGCCTTGCGCAAGGCCGACAACGCGCGGGCGGTGTCGGTCTCCTTCGGGGCCGCGCGCGCGGCGCGGTTGGCGGCGAGCAACCAGTCCAGCTCGTCGGGCTTGAAGCCGCTGGCGCCGAGCCGGTCGACCGTCTCGACGAAATCCATCGCCGCCTTCGGGTCGGCGAAGGCCGCGATGTCCTGCTGCATGAGCTTGAGCACGATCTTCCAGTCGGCCGCCTTGAGCTTGAGCTGCCGCGCAAGCCACGCGTGCCGCCACAGGAACGACAGGTTGGCGAGCGTGAGGTCGTCGGTGATGTAGGCGGTGCCGTCGGACGCCCGCGTCAGGCCGGCGAAGATATCGAGATCGGCTTGGCGCACGCCGAGCGCGCCGAGGACGGCGATCGCGTGGCCGGAAATCTTCTCCGCCGTAGGGGCCGGCACGTCGACGGCGGCGACGTCGAAGGCGTGGTCGAGCGGCCGGATGTGCTTTTTGTTCAGGAACAAGCTCTGGTAAAGGCCGTCGGCGCGCTTCTTGTAGGCGGCGGTGAAATGCGTCTCGGTGCCGAGATTGCCGAACAGGGCGCATAGCTGCTCGACCGTCGTCTTGGGGCCGAGCCGGCTCCTGAGCCGGCCGAAATGGAACAGGCGGATCAGGAACGGCTCGTCCAGGCTGCCGGCGCCGATCGCCGCGTGGCGCAGCACGAGATCGACCTCGAACATCTTCCAGCCGCCGAGCTTGCGCCACATCCGCAGGAAGCGGTGAATGCGGTCGAGCTTCGCCGCGTCGAGGTTCTCCAGCCGCTTCTTGTCGGTGTCGCACGAGCTGTCGAGGTGCCGGATGGTGATGTCGCCGGCCGGGTTGACGAATCTGAGATCGAGCAGCGCGAGCAGGTCATCGTATTCGAGCCCGGTCTTGGCGAGAAAAGTCTTGACCACCGCGATCGTGTTGATGAAGTCGGCATGGCCGGTCTCGCCCCACGCCGCCTGCTGCCCGGCGGTCGTGCCGTCGGCGATGAGGATCAGGCGCTTCTCGTCGAACGGCGCCGCCGCATCGACGCTGATGCCGAAATATTCCGCGGCCACGTCGGCGTCGGACGGACCCGCCGCGCCGCGCAGCGTGCGCATCAGGTCCCACCGCGCGATGTTGCACTTGGCAAAGGCCGCCCTCGCCTCCTCGGCGAACAGGTCGAACGGCAGCGCGAACGGAAAGCGCGCCTGCCGCAGCTGATCGTAGGCCTTGGGATTGACGTAGGCCGGATAGGCGCGCAGCTCGGCGGCGTCGGCCTTGGTGTTCGGCAGCACCTCGGCGAAGAAATTGGCGGTCGCCTTCTTCTTCAACAGATAAGTGACGTCGTCGCCGTGCACGACCCAGCGATTGGGATCGGCCGGATGTATCTGCGTGACCGAGAATGTCGCGGCGAGGTCGATGCTCTGGCCGGCGAACGCGGCGAGCACCGCGGCCTGGATGGCGGCGCTTCCGGCCGGCATCGCGGTGAAGCCCGGCAGCTCGAGGTCGTCGGCATCGCCCGCGATCACCTTTTCCAGCACCTCGCACACCACGTCGACATAGGGCAGCGGCGTCAGCGCGTTGTCGCAGTCGAGCTCGATGAAGCCGAGATCCGGCCGGCGCGCGAACAGGATGTCCTTGACGGTGAAGGCCGGGTCGAGCGCCTTGCGGTCCTTGAGGAAGACCAGGAGATCGGCGAAGTAGGCCGCCGGGCCGAGCACCGAGCGGCACTCCTCGCAGGTGCACATGTCGCCTCCCTGGAACAGGTTGTTCCAGTTGGGGAAGGTCGACAGCGCGTCGGTGCCGTTCTTCAGCACCAGCGGCAGGCCCTCGCCGTCGAACGCCTTGAGGTCGCCGACGACGGTCACCACCGCCGCATGGGTGTCGGCCGCCTTGTTCCAGGCGAGCCTCGCCTCCGGCGCCGACATCCCGGACTTCGCCGCATAGCGCTTGACGAACGTGCTCTGGCCCATGCGGTAGATCATCTGCGCGGAATGCACCCCGTCCGCGAGCAGCGCGTCGGCCGCCGCGTAGGTCGGCGCCACCTTGAACACCCGCTGCACCGCCTTGAGCTCGCTGCGGAATGCGTCGCTCCTCGCCGTCTCGCGCAGCTCGGGATGGACTCCCCCGCTGTCGAGGAACTTGTCGATCGGCGTGTTCATCAGCTCGAAGCCGTCGTGGCGGTCGAGGAACGTCTTCAGTTCCGCGGCGTGGCGCAGCCCGTGCGCGCCGCCGTTGTTCAGCGCGCGGTCGAGCCCGCCGAGGAAGGCGGCGGTGGGATAGGTCTCGCGGAACCGCCGTTCGAGCGATGTGCCGTAGACCTCCGGGGCGGACACTTTCGCCTTCGCGGCGAGGTCGCCCATGTCGACCGGGACCTTGATGTCGCCGGACGCGGCTTTGCCGGCGATGAGCGCGGTCCATTGCTGCGGGCTCTGCTTCGCCAGGATGCGGATCTGCTCCGGCTGCCGCGCCTTGAACTCGTCCTTGAGCATCTTGACGACGGAGAAGTCGGCGCGGGTCAGTTCGCCGAGGCGGAACGAGGTGCGCAGATCCGCGACTTCCGCGCCGGTGAACGCGCTGTCCTTCTCCAGCGCCGCCAGAAGATCGGGCGTGAGCGCCTTGTACTGATTGAACAGCCGCGCGAACTTTTGCTGCTTCTCGGCGCCGGTTATTCCCGCATGATCGAGCGCGAGCTTGGCGAAGGTCGGCGCCGTCGCGCCGGCGACGAGATGCCGGCCCATCTGCGCCAGGAAGGCCTCGACCCACCCCGCCGTCTTGCCCTGCAGCGACGCGGGAACGTCGTTCTGCGCGAAGCTCGCATCGAGCGCCTTGCGGGCCGCGGCGCCGTCGATCGACGTAAGCGTGTCGAGCAGCATCGGCAACTGCCGGCGCAGGCTCAGCGTCTCGACGTAACTGACGAACGGTCCGCCGAGCAGGGCGAACCAGAATTCCGGCGGCAGGCCCGGCCGCGTCAGCCGATGGGCGAAGATGAAGCGCGCGAGCGTCGCTTTGCCGAATCCGGTCTCGCCGGCGAGGAAGGTGAGATCCTGGTGCTTGTCGTCTTCGTCAAGCTCCTCGACCTTGATATCGCCGAGCAGCGGGGCGAACGCCGCTGCGATCTTCTCGAACAGGGACGGCGGCCGCCGTGCCGCGGCCGCGACGACGAGGTCGACCTCCGCGAGCGCCGGCGCGTTGAACACGATCGGCGAAGACGCGAGCAGCGCGCCGTCCGCCGCGAAGGCCTTGACCACGAGGTCGGCGCTGCCGAGCTCGGCGGCGCGAAACTGCGGTTCGCCGTAACGGATCTGATAGAGGCCGGCGGCGTCGGTCTCGGCCTCGCCGAGCGGCTGCTCGCTGCGCAGGTCGCGATCGAACGCGGACACCTTGATGCGCGGCAGCGGCGTGCCGTCGGCAAGCCGCACGTGGCCCTTGACCGTGTAGGCGGGCACCGGGACCGGAAGCGGGTGACTCCCCACCTCGTCAGGAAGCTGTCGATTGAGCGCGTCGGCGGTGTCGCGGTCGACCTCCCCGCTGGGAGGAAGCCGATGGAGGCGCTGGAACGCGCACACCAGGACGCGCGTCGCTTCGCCGTAGAAGGCGTCCGCGCGTTCGCGCAGCAGGTCTTCGAGCGCGTTGCGCTCGGCTTCATCGAGCCGTCCCGTCTGCGCGGCGAGCAGATGCTGGAGCGCATCCTGCAAGTCCGCGACCGCAGCACTGCGCGTGCCGAATTTCAGGGGAAGCGCGATCTTATTCATGTGGTCCTCCCGGCTAGCTGGTCGAGTGTCTGTGCCCGATCGCCCGCAATCCGTGAACACGCTCCAATTTCTGCCCTAACGCTGGCCGGCGGCCCCGGAAGCGACGACCTTCCTGGCTCGCTCCCATACGGTTTCCTTGTGAGGGATTGCGACCCTCCTC
>DASPZC010000406.1:0-3364 GCA_035636455.1 Xanthobacteraceae bacterium | reverse complement strand
ATCGGCTGCCGCCCGCCGTCAAAACTCCGGCCGCTGCGTGGATGAAGGCCGCGCAAACGCGCATCCGCGCGATCGACGCCGCGCGCCAACTCGCCACGAACTCGCTCGCCGCACTCGGCCGTCCGGCGCCCTGAACGGCCATGATCCGCGTCGTCGTCTTTCTCATCCTGGTCGTCCTCATTGCGCTCGGCGTCGTCTGGCTCGCCGACCGCCCGGGCGAGATCGCGATCACCTGGCTCGGCCTGCGCATCGAAACCTCGGTCATGGTGGCGGCGGTGGCGCTCGCGGCCGTGGTAGCGCTTGCGATCGTCGCGTGGTCGCTGCTGCGCTTCCTGATGCGCTCGCCCGCGCTCGCCTCGGCCGCCCTGGCGGAGCGCCGCCGCCGCCGCGGGTTTACGGCGATCTCGCGCGGGCTGGTGGCGATCGGCTCGGGCGACGCGCGCGCGGCGCTGCGCTACGCCGGCGAAGCGCAACGGATCGCTCCCGCCGAGCCGCTCTCCCTTCTGCTGACGGCGCAGAGCGCGCAACTGCGCGGTGATCGCGCCGAGGCCGAGGCGGCGTTCCGCGCGATGGCGCAGCGTTCGGACACGCGGCTGCTCGGGCTGCGCGGCCTCTATGTCGAGGCGCAGCGGCGCGACGACATGGCGGCGGCGCGGCGCTTTGCCGAGGAGGCCGCGAAGGCCGCGCCGGCACTGCCGTGGGCCGGGCAGGCGGTGCTCGATTTCCGTTGCGCCGAGGCCGACTGGCAGGGCGCGCTCGACATTCTGGAGGAGCACCGCCGCAGCGGCCTGATCGACAAGGCGATCTTCCGGCGTCACCGCGCCGTGCTGCTGACCGCGCGCGCGATGGCGGCGGAAGAGCGCGACCGCGACCGCGCCAAGGCGCTCGCCATCGAAGCCGCGCGGCTTGCGCCCGACCTGGTGCCGGCGGCGGCGCTCGCCGGTCGCCTGCTGGCGGATGCGGGCGAGCCGCGCAAGGCGGGAAAAATCCTCGCGGCGGCGTGGCGGGCGAACCCGCATCCCGACCTCGCCGACACCTACGCGCACGTGCGCCTGTCGGCTTCGGCGCGCGACCGGCTCAAGCGGGTCGAGATTTTGGCGCGCGAGCCGGCGGGCCACGTCGAGGGCGCGCTCGCGCTCGCCCGCGCGGCGCTCGACGCGCGCGAGACCGGCAAGGCGCGCGCGGCGCTCGCACCGTTCCTCGCCGCGCCGACCCAGCGGGTGGCGATGCTGATGGCGGAGATCGAGGAGGCCGACGGCGATCAGGGCCGCGCGCGCGAATGGACTTCGCGCGCCTTGCATGCGCCAAGGGATCCGGCCTGGACCGCGGACGGCGTCGTCTCCGAGCGCTGGATGCCGGTGTCGCCGGTGACTGGCCGGCTCGATGCGTTTGTGTGGAAGGTGCCGGTCGAGGAGATCGCCGAGGAGCGGCGGGTGCTGCACGCTCCCGCGCCGGCGGCGATCGAGGCGCGGTCCGAGGCGGCGCCGGCCGACGTTTCACCCGAGCCTGCGCCCCCGCCCCGCATCCATCCGCCGGCACCGCAGCCGAGCGCCGAGCCCGTCATTCCCCTGGTGCACGCCCCCGACGATCCCGGCACCGAAGCCGACCTCGAGCCGGAGCCGGAGGTCGAGCCGCGCCCCGACGGCTGGCGCCGGCTGGCGGCACTGTTCAGGCCGTAGTCGCTACGCCCGCGTCCCGCGGAAGGACGCGCTGCCGAACATGCCGAGTTGCACCGTGCCGGACATGGTGTCGCCGTCGACCGTGCCGGCGAACGCGAGCGTGAGCGCCATCGGCTGGGTGATCGACACCTTCCAGGCGACGTCGTTGCCGTTGACGCCTCCCTCGAAAATATCGGTCGACTGGCCCTGCGCCGACTGGGTGCCTTCGAGCTTGGCGCCGTTGCTCCGAGCAACGAGCGTCGACGTCTGCTCGCCCATCGGCGTATCGAGCGTCAGGTTCCAGGTTCCGTCTACGGCCATGCTGATCCCCTTTATGCCAATGCCCGCATCGCGCGGCTGCACCCGCTTGTTCGAACGAAGTGTCAGAAGAATGAAGCCGATTGGCAATCAACTTTCATGCTGCCCCTTGACAGTTGCCATCTGTTCTTGTTTTGTTCTAACAATAAAGGGTTCAAGGGGAGCGCGTGATGGTCTACGCTTTCGATAGCCTGGGATATGCAAAACGGCTGCGAGATCGCGGCATTCCGCAGGAGCAAGCGGAAGCCCATGCCGAGGCGGCGCGGGACTTCATCATGGCCGAACTCGTGACCAAGCCTGACTTGCTCGCCGTCAAGGCCGACCTGCAAAGCTCCCTCGCGTCGCTCGAAGCCCGCTTCGACGCCAAGATCGAGAATCTCTCGCTCCAACTGACTGTGCGCCTGGGTGCCATGATCGTGGTTGCGATCGGAGCCCTTGCGACGATCCTCAAGCTCACGTACTAGCTTTGAGTTCCTTGGCCCTGCGAAAGCCGCAATAGCTCAGCTGGTAGAGCACATCATTCGTAATGATGGGGTCGGGGGTTCGAATCCCTCTTGCGGCACCAACGTTTAGGGGAGCTGCGTAGGGCGCAATAGCGTATTGCGCCATCACCGTTGACGGCCGGCACGGCGGTTGCAAATAAGGAAAGGCGGATTTCGCTAATCCGCCCTACCGAACTCATTCCGCGCCTCACATCCTCACGATCGTATCGATCACGGTCTCGCGCCGGCGGAGGTGACCGATGAACGTCGCCGAAGTCCCTATCATGGCGCAACGCGAGAGCAGCGCGACGGCATCCGACACCCCGCGCTCGGTGCTCGTTGGCCTGATCGGCACCGGGATCCAAGCCTCGCGCGCGCCGGCGTTGCACGAGCACGAAGGCGCGACACAGAACCTCGCCTACGTCTATCGGCTGATCGATCTCGACGCACTGGGCTTGAGCGCCGACGCGCTGCCCGAGCTGATGGCGGCGGCGCGCCGTTTCGGCTTCAACGGGCTCAACGTCACCCATCCGTGCAAGCAGACGATCATTCCGCTGCTCGACGAGCTGTCGGCCGACGCGCGCGCTCTCGGCGCGGTCAACGCCGTGGTGTTCGCGCCCGATGGTGGCACGGTCGGGCACAACACCGATTGGTCGGGCTTTGCCGAGAGCTTTCGCCGCGAGCTCGCCGACGCGCCGCGACGGCGGGTCGTGCAGGTGGGCGCGGGCGGCGCCGGGGTGGCGGTCGCCCACGCGCTGCTCACGCTGGGCGCCGGCGAAGTGACGATCGTCGACATGAACGCGGCGCGCGCTGCGCGGCTGGCGCAAGACCTGCGCGCGCGCTTCGGCGCCGGCCGCGCCGGCGCCGCGCGCGATCCGGCGCGGGCCCTCGCCGCCGCCGACGGCC
>DASPZC010000405.1:0-3503 GCA_035636455.1 Xanthobacteraceae bacterium | reverse complement strand
AGCGATTCCGACCAGACCCATACGCCGATGTTTCATCAGGTCGAAGGCCTGGTGATCGACAAGGGGAGCCACCTCGGCCACCTCAAATGGATTCTCGAGGAGTTCTGTAAGGCGTTCTTCGAGGTCGACCAGGTGAAGATGCGGTTCCGGCCGTCGTTCTTCCCGTTCACCGAGCCCTCGCTCGAGGTCGACATCCAGTGCCGCCGCGACAAGGGCGAGATCCGCTTCGGCGAAGGCGAGGATTGGATGGAGATCCTCGGCTGCGGGATGGTGCATCCCAACGTGCTGCGCAATTGCGGGCTCGATCCCGACCAACACCAGGGCTTTGCCTGGGGCATGGGGATCGACCGCATCGCCATGCTCAAATACGGCATGCCGGACCTGCGGCCGTTCTTCGACGCGGACGTGCGCTGGCTCGCCCATTACGGCTTCCGCCCGCTCGACCTGCCGACCTTGGCGGGGGGATGAGCACGTGAGGCATGATCCCCTCCCCCGCTTGCGGGGGAGGGTCAGGGAGGGGGCCAGTAACAGTGCGAGATCAGTCGATGGGCACCGTTGCAAAAAACTGGCGAGTGAAGCCGAAAGCGCGTTCCCGCGCGCGGGCGCTGCGGCGCGACTCGACCGATGCCGAACGAATCATCTGGGCGGCGCTACGAGCCCATCGAATGAACGGTGCAGGCTTCCGCCGCCAAGTCCCCATCGGCTCCTACATTGTCGATTTCGTATGTCACGCGGCGAATTTGGTGATCGAGATCGATGGCGGACAGCATTTCGCGCCGGAGCACTTCGAAAAGGATGCGCGTCGGGATGCGTTTCTCGCACCACGGGGCTACCGGGTGCTTGGATTCAACAATCATGAGGTCATGACAAACCGGACGGGGGTGTTGAGCACGATACTCGCCAACCTCGAGCGGCACTTGCCTCCTCCCCAACCCTCCCCCGCAAGCGGGGGAGGGAGTCGAGAGATTTGAGCCATCGCCATGAAATTCACTCTCGCCTGGCTCAAGGAGCATCTCGACACGGACGCTTCGCTCGACGCGATCGTCGACAAGCTCACCATGATCGGGCTCGAGGTCGAGAAGGTCGAGGACAAGGCCAAGGCGCTGGCGCCGTTCACCATCGCGCGGGTGATCTCGGCCGAGCCGCATCCCAACGCCGACCGGCTGCGCGTGTGCATGGTCGACACCGGCACGGGCGATCCGGTGCAGGTCGTGTGCGGGGCGCCCAATGCGCACACCGGCATGAAGGGCGTGTTCTCGCCGCCCGGCACGTACATTCCCGGCAAGAACATGACGCTCGGCGTCGGCACCATCCGGGGGGTCGAGAGCCGCGGCATGCTGGTGTCGGAAGCGGAGCTTGAGATCTCCGACGACCACGAGGGCATCATTGATCTGCCGGCCGATGCGCCGGTCGGCGTGCCCTACGCCAGCTGGGCCGGAATCGACGATCCGGTGATCGAGATCAACCTGACGCCGAACCGGCCCGACTGCACCGGCGTCCACGGCATCGCGCGCGATCTCGCCGCCGCCGATCTCGGCACGTTCAAGGACGCGAGCGTCAAGCCGGTCAAGGGCGCCTTCGCGTCGCCGGTGTCGGTGACGCTCGACTTCGGCGCCACCGCTTCGCTGTGCCCGGCTTTCGCGCTGCGCCTGGTGCGCGGTGTGAAGAACGGCCCCTCGCCCGCCTGGCTGCAACGGCGGCTCGCCGCGATCGGGCTGCGGCCGATCAACGCGCTCGTCGACATCACCAACTTCATCACCTTCGACCGCGGCCGGCCGCTGCACGTGTTCGACGCCGCCAAGGTGCGCGGCAACCTCACGGTCCGCCGGGCGCGGCCGGGCGAGCAGCTCACGGCGCTCGACGACCGCACCTACGCGCTCGACGACAGCATGTGCGTGATCGCAGACGACAAGGCCGTCGAGTCGCTCGCCGGCATCATGGGCGGCGAGGCGACCGGCTGCTCGGAAACGACGACCGACGTGCTGATCGAATCGGCGCTGTGGGACCCGACCAACATCACCCAGACCGGCCGCAAGCTCGGCATCAACTCGGATGCGCGCTATCGGTTCGAGCGCGGGGTCGATCCGGCCTTCATGGTGCCCGGGCTCGAACTCGCGACCAAAATGGTGCTCGACCTGTGCGGCGGCACGCCGTCCGAGATCGTGGTGGCGGGCGACCCGCACGGCGAGGATCGGGTGATCGACTTCCCGCTCGGCGAAATGAGGCGATTAGCCGGGCTCGACGTGCGGCTGCCGGAGGTGCGCCGCGTGCTCGGTCACCTCGGCTTCTTCGTCGCCGGCCAGAGCGAAACGGTGAAGGTCGCGGTGCCGTCGTGGCGGCCCGACGTCGAGGGCAGGGCCGACATCGTCGAGGAGGTGGTGCGCATCCTCGGCGTCGACCGCGTTCCCTCGACGCCGTTCGATCGCGGCGAGGCGCCGCGCAAGCCGGTGCTCACCGCCGGCCAGGTGCGCACCCGCAGGGCGAGGCGCGCGCTCGCCGCCCGCGGCATGGCCGAGGCGGTCACCTGGTCGTTCATCGCGCGCCCGCACGCGGAGTTGTTCGGCGGCGGCGACGCCGCGCTGGCGCTCGCCAATCCGATCGCGGCCGATCTCTCCGACATGCGGCCGAGCCTCATCCCCGGCCTTGCCCGGGCCGCCCAGGGCAATGCGGACCGCGGTTTCCCGGACGTCGCGCTGTTCGAGGTGGGGCAGGTTTTCAAGGGCGATGGTCCTGAGGACCAATTCACCGCCGCGACCGCGGTGCGGCGCGGGCGCGCCAAGGCGAACGGCATCGGCCGGCATTGGTCGAGCCCGCCCGCCGAGGTCGACGCGTTCGATGCCAAGGCGGATGCGATCGCGGTGCTTGCCGCGGCGGGCGCGCCGGCCCAGGCGCTGCAGGTGGTGCCGGGCGGGCCGGCGTGGTTCCATCCCGGACGCTCCGGCACGATCCAGATCGGGCCGCAGAACGTGCTCGGCCATTTCGGCGAGCTGCATCCCAAGACCCTCGAAGCGCTCGGTGCCGAAGGCCCGCTGGTGGCCTTCGAGGTGATCCTCGAACGCATCCCCCAGCCGAAAGCCAAGGCCACGCGCGCGAAGGCGATGCTGGAGCTGCCGGCGTTCCAGCCGATCGAGCGCGATTTCGCTTTCGTCGTCGAGCGCAACGTGCGGGCGGGCGACATCGTGCGCGCCGCGCAAGGCGCCGACCGCAAACTCGTCACCGGCGTGACGGTGTTCGACGTGTACGAAGGCGCCGGCATCGAGCCGGGCAAGAAGTCGGTGGCGATCGCCGTGACCCTGCAGCCGCGCGAGCGCACCCTGACGGACGCGGAGATCGAGGCGGTCGCCGCGAAAATCGTCGCCGAGGTCGGCAAGAAGACCGGCGGGGTGTTGCGCGCTTAAGATCGGCTGCGCCGGCGCGCCGGCGCCTCCCGCAGCGTGCGATCCTTCAGCGCCGCATCGGCGGCGCGCTCGCCCGATTCCCAGGCGCCGCCGACCGTCCCCCAC
>DASPZC010000404.1:0-6186 GCA_035636455.1 Xanthobacteraceae bacterium | reverse complement strand
CGGCGGCACCAAGCACCACGCCGAATTGCTGCGGCCGTTCGGGCTCGACGCCCGCGACCCGAAATTCTGGCAGGGCGGCCTGTCGGTGATCGAGGGCCTGATCGACCAGCTCGAGGCGTTGGAGAAGGCCGGCTGAGGTGCGACAGGTTTCTTTTGCGTCACCCCCTTATTTCGGCCAAGATGGCGTTATACATCTGTATAACGCGCTGGAGGCTGCCATGAAGCTCGAAATCAGGAAGATCGGCAATTCTACCGGGGTCCTTCTGCCGAAGGAACTCATGGCCAAGCTAAATCTCAAGCAAGGTCAATGGCTTTACGTGACCGAGCTGCCGGATGGCGGTGTCAGGCTGACCCCCTATGACCCCGATTTCGAAAAGGCCATGGAGGTGGTCGAGGACCTGATGGTCGAGTATCGCGACACGCTCAAGGCTCTCGCCAAGTGAGCGAGTTGCGGTGGCTGTCCCTGGAGGAAGTTCTCGTCATACACGAACGTCAACTGGGGCGGTTCGGCGGCGCCCCCGGCATCCGCGACCGTGGGGCGCTCGAGTCGGCATTGGCTCGTCCAGTCAACAAATGGATGTACGAGCGCGCCGACATCGTCGACTTGGCCGCCGCTTACGCCTTCGGCATTGCTCGGAACCATCCGTTCTTCGACGGCAACAAACGAGTAGCGTTTCTGACGATGGCCGCATTCCTTCGCCTGAATGGCGTGCGTTTTGCGCCCTCACAGGAAGCAGCGACCGCTGCGATGCTGGCGCTTGCCTCGGACGAAATAGACGAAGCGGGCTTCGCGCGCTGGATCATCGACAACGTAGCGTCCGCCCCGACGGCCCGATGATTCGTTGCCTTCATTTCCGTGAGCAAATGCCTATCCTTGCAGTGGGTACGAGCCGATGAACGACCGCGAAGCCAACCGTTTTTCCGCGCGCGCGGCGCGCTATGCCCGCGTCGGCGCCAACATGGGTGGCGTCGCGGCGCGGCTGGTGGGCGCGCGCTTCCTCGGCCTCGGGCTCGATCGCGCGCGCAATGCGAGCGAGCTTGCGGCGGCCCTGGGCGGCCTCAAGGGCCCGATCATGAAGGTCGCACAGCTGATGGCGACCGTGCCGGACGTGCTGCCGCCCGAATACGTCACCGAGCTGCAGAAGCTGCAGAGCGAAGCCCCGCCGATGGGTTGGGCGTTCGTCAAGCGCCGCATGAGCGCCGAGCTGGGGCGCGACTGGGAGGGCAAGTTCGCAAGCTTCGAGCATCGCCCGGCCGCGGCCGCTTCGCTCGGCCAGGTGCATCGCGCCCGCTCGCTCGACGGCGCGCGGCTGGCCTGCAAGCTGCAATACCCCGACATGCAGTCGGCCGTGGAAGCCGACCTGCGCCAGCTGCAATGGCTGCTCGCGATCCATCGGCGCATGGACCCGGCAATCGACACGAGCGAGATGGCGAAGGAGATCGGCGCGCGCGTGCGCGAGGAGCTCGACTATCATCGCGAGGCCAAGCACGTGATGCTCTACCGCGCGATGCTCTCCGACATTTCCGCCATCCGCGTCCCGCGCGTGTGGCCGGAGCTGTCGACTGCGCGCCTGCTCACGCTCGATTGGCTCGACGGGCGCCGCCTGCTCGACCACAGGAACGCCGCGCTTGCCGACCGCAACCGCATCGCCACCGCGATGTACACCGCCTGGTGGTTCCCGTTCAGCCGCTTCGGGGTGATCCACGGCGATCCGCATCTCGGCAATTACACGATCTTCTCCGCGGACGGTACGCCGGCCGGGATCAATCTGATGGACTACGGCTGCATCCGCATCTTTCCGCCCAAATTCGTCGGCGGCGTGGTCGACCTCTATAACGGCCTGCTCAGGGGCGACAACGACCTCGTGGTGCACGCGTACGAGACCTGGGGCTTTCGCGGGCTGAGCCGCGAGCTGATCGACATCCTCAACATCTGGGCCCGCTTCATCTATGGGCCGCTGCTCGACGACCGCGTGCGCACCATCGCCGACAAGGTCAAGCCGTCAGCCTACGGCCGCCGCGAGGCCTTCGAGGTCCACCGCGCGCTGCGGGAAAAAGGCCCCGTCATGGTGCCGCGCGAGTTCGTGTTCATGGATCGCGCGGCGATCGGGCTCGGCGCCGTGTTCCTGCACCTCAAGGCGGAGCTCAACTTCTACCGGCTGTTCAACGAGGCGATCGAATCCTTCTCGATGAAGCGCGTCGCCGAGCGCCAGGCCAAGGCTTTGGCGGCAGCCGGGCTCGCGCCCACGGATTGAGCCGCATTGCCCTGTGCGCGCAATTGCGGTAAGCCCCCGCCGAATTTCCCACTCCCGGGAGGACACGATGGCCGACCACGGCGAGGTCGAATACGCAACCGCAGCCGGCAACGACTACGGCGAGCACGAGGGCACGTACCGCTTCTTCGTCAAGCTGGTGAAATGGAACCTGATCGTGATCGTCCTCATTCTCGCCGGCATGGCGATCTTCCTCACCTGACATCCCTTGGGTGGCCGCGCTGCGGCGGCCATGTGGTTGCCGGGGGCGGGCAGCCGCGGGAGGCATCATGAAAATCGCAATCCCTGCGGAGCTGGACCCGGGCGAGCCGCGCGTGGCCGCCACGGCGGAAACCGTGAAGAAAATCATCGCGCTGGGCGCCGAGGTCGCGGTCCAGGCGGGCGCCGGCGCGCACTCCGGCGTGCCTGATGCCGACTATGCGGCGGCGGGCGCCGACATCGCCGCGACGGCGGCGGATGCGGCCAAGGATGCCGACGTCATCCTCAAAGTGCGCCGGCCCGAGGCGGCGGAGCTCAAGAATTACAAGACCGGCGCGGCCGTCATCGCCATCATGGATCCGTTCGACAACGAGGCCGCCCTGGCCGAAATCGCCGAGGCGGGCGTCACCGCGTTCGCCATGGAGCTGATGCCGCGCATCACGCGGGCGCAGTCGATGGACGTGCTCTCCTCCCAGGCCAACCTCGCCGGCTACCGGGCGATGATCGACGGCGCCGCCGAATACGGCCGCGCGCTGCCGATGATGATGACCGCCGCCGGCACCGTGCCGGCCGCGCGCGTGTTCGTCATGGGGGCCGGCGTCGCCGGCCTGCAGGCGGTCGCCACCGCGCGCCGGCTCGGCGCGGTCGTCACCGCGACCGACGTGCGGCCCGCCGCCAAGGAGCAGGTCGAGAGCCTCGGCGCGAAGTTCGTCGCCGTCATGGACGAGGAGTTCAAGCAGGCGGAAACCGCCGGCGGCTACGCCAAGGAAATGTCGAAGGAGTATCGGGCCAAGCAGGCGGCGCTCGTCGCCGAGCACATCAAGAAACAGGACATCGTGATCACCACCGCGCTGATCCCCGGCCGGCCGGCGCCGCGACTGATCACGCGCGACATGGTCTCCTCCATGCGGCCGGGCTCGGTCATCGTCGATCTCGCGGTCGAGCGCGGCGGCAATTGCGAGGCGGCGCGGCCGGACGAGGTCGTCGAGGTCGACGGCGTCAAGGTGGTCGGCCACGTCAACATGCCGGGCCGGCTGGCGGCGACCGCCTCGAGCCTCTACGCCAAGAACCTCTACGCGTTCCTCGAAATCCTGATCGACAAGAGCACGAAGGCGCTCGCCGTCAATTGGGACGACGAGATCGTCAAGGCGACCGCGCTCACCCGCGACGGCGCCGTCGTTCACCCGAATTTCCAGCCGAAGGGCGCGAGCTAGGAGACCGACATGGCGACGATCACGCCGCAGGAAGCCGTCGAGCGCGCCCAGGCCGCCGCCGAGGCCGCGCGCCAGGCGGCCGAGACCGCGCAGGGCTATGCCGACGCGGCCGCCGCGCTGCTCGCCACCGCGGTCCAGGGCGCGACCGGGGCCGGCATCGACCCCTTCGTGTTCCGCTTCTCGATCTTCGTGCTCGCGGTGTTCGTCGGCTACTACGTGGTGTGGTCGGTCACGCCGGCGCTGCACACGCCGCTGATGTCGGTCACCAACGCGATCTCCTCGGTGATCGTGGTCGGCGCGCTGCTCGCGGTCGGGGTCGAGCTCGCCGGCGACTGGGGGCCGACCTGGGCGCGCATGCTCGGCTTCATCGCGCTCGCCTTCGCGTCGGTGAACATTTTCGGCGGCTTCCTGGTGACCCAGCGCATGCTCGGCATGTACCAGAAAAAGAAGAAGTGAGAGGACGCGCCGATGAGCCCCGATATCGTCGCGCTGCTCTATCTCGTCTCCGGCGTCCTGTTCATCCTCGCGCTGCGCGGCCTGTCAAGCCCGGAAACGAGCCGGCTGGGCAACATCTACGGCATGGTCGGCATGGCGATCGCGGTGGTGACGACGCTCGCGTCGCACCGGCCGTCCGGCTTCGTGGCGTGGATGCTGGTCGTGCTCGGGCTTGCGCTCGGCGGCGGCGCCGGCACCGTGATCGCGCGGCAGGTGCAGATGACGGCGATGCCGCAGCTCGTCGCCGCGTTCCATTCGCTGGTCGGCATGGCGGCGGTGCTGGTCGCCGCCGCCGCGCTCTACGCGCCGCGCGCCTTCGACATCGGCACGGTCGGCTCGATCCACAAGGCGAGCCTGGTCGAGATGTCGATCGGCGCGGCGATCGGCGCGGTCACCTTCACCGGCTCGGTCATCGCCTTCCTCAAGCTCGACGGCCGCATGAGCGGCAAGCCGATCCTGCTGCCGCTGCGCCATCTCATCAACCTCGCGCTCGCGGCGCTGCTCATCCTGTGCGTCGTGTGGTTCGTGCGCAGCGAGAGCCACGGCGCGTTCTGGATCGTGGCGCTGCTGTCGTTCCTGCTCGGCGTGCTCATCATCGTGCCGATCGGCGGCGCCGACATGCCGGTGGTGATCTCGATGCTCAATTCCTATTCCGGCTGGGCGGCGGCCGGCATCGGGTTCACGCTCGGCAACACGGCGCTGATCATCACTGGCGCGCTGGTCGGCTCTTCCGGCGCGATCCTCTCCTACATCATGTGCAAGGGGATGAACCGCTCGTTCGTCTCGGTCATCCTCGGCGGCTTCGGCGGCGAGGTGGCGGGCCCGGTGGCGGGCGCGGAGACGCGGCCGGTCAAGCAGGGCTCGGCGGACGACGCCGCCTTCATCATGAAGAACGCCAGCAAGGTGATCGTCGTGCCGGGCTACGGCATGGCGGTGGCGCAGGCGCAGCATTCGCTGCGCGAGATGGCCGACAAGCTCAAGGCCGAGGGCGTCGAGATCAAGTACGCGATTCACCCGGTGGCCGGCCGCATGCCCGGCCACATGAACGTGCTGCTCGCCGAGGCGAACGTGCCCTACGACGAGGTGTTCGAGCTCGAGGACATCAATTCCGAGTTCGCCCAGGCCGACGTCGCCTACGTGATCGGCGCCAACGACGTGACCAATCCGTCCGCCAAGACCGACCCGCAATCGCCGATCTACGGCATGCCGGTGCTCGACGTGGAGAAGGCGAAGACCGTGCTGTTCGTCAAGCGCGGCATGGGCTCGGGCTACGCCGGCGTCGAGAACGAGCTGTTCTTCCGCGACAACACGATGATGCTGTTCGGCGACGCCAAGAAGATGACCGAGGAGATCGTCAAGGCGCTGTGACGGTCATGCCATGGCGACCTTGAAGTGGCTCCTCATCGCGGCGCTCGTCGGCTACGGCGGGATCGTCGCGCTCGCCTACCTGGCGCAGCGCGCGCTGATGTATTTCCCCGACGTGCTGCGCACCGCGCCGGCGGCGGCCGGCCTGGCGCAGGCCGAGGAAATCGTGCTCGAGACGAGCGACGGCGAACGGGTCATTGCCTGGCACGTCGCGCCGCGCGCGGACAAGCCGGTGGTGCTCTATTTCCACGGCAACGGCGCCGCGCTGCGCGAGCGCGCCATGCGCTTCGCCAAGCTCGTCGCCAACGGGACCGGGCTCGTCGCGCTCTCCTATCGCGGCTATGGCGGATCGACCGGCCGGCCGAGCGAGGCCGGGCTGATGCGCGACGCGGCGGCCGCCTATGCCTTTGCGCTCGCGCGCTATCCGGCGCAGCGGCTGGTGCCGTTCGGCGAATCGCTCGGCACGGCGGTCGCCGTGGCGCTCGCCGCCGAGCATCCGGTCGGCAAGCTCATCCTCGAAGCGCCGTTCACCTCGGCGGTCGATATCGCATCGGCGATCTATCCGTTCCTGCCGGTGCGGCTGTTGATGAAGGACCAGTTCCGCTCCGATGCGCGGATCGGCCAGGTGACGGTGCCGGTCC
>DASPZC010000403.1:0-2713 GCA_035636455.1 Xanthobacteraceae bacterium | reverse complement strand
GGGAGCGCCGACATCGATCCCTATGCGCGCGCCGGCATCGCGCGCACCGGCGAGTTGCCGATCGGGCTCGGCGACGGCATCGCGTTCTTTGCCCGCAGCGACGATGCCAGACGTCCGTTCGACGGACGCTGCGACGTGGTGGTGAAAGGCACGACGCCGCCGGCACGTTTCTGGACCATCACCCTTTACGATCCGGAAGGACACCTGATCGCCAACCTGGCGGAGCGTTACGGCTTCACCAGCCAGGAAATCGTGCGCGCCGCCGACGGCAGCTTCGAGATCGTGGCGGCCCCGCGCGCACGGCCCGGCAATTGGCTGCCGACCGGCGGCGCGGAACGCTACGTGCTCATGCTCCGCCTCTACGATACGCCGGTCGGCGTTGCGACCCGCGCCGGCCGCGAGGCGCCGATGCCGGCGATCGATACGAGGTTCTGCGGATGATCCGATGGCTGATGTGGCTCGTCGGGGGCGTCGTGCTCGGCGGAATGGTGCATCTCGTCACCGTGCTGGTGCTGCCGGCGACGGCGACGCGCGACGCCTATTCGCGCCTTGCGCCGGTCACGGCGGTCAACAGCGTCGTGGCGCTGCCGGCACCGACGCCGTCGGGCGACGCCCTGCCCTTCACCGATCCCGCCTTTGCCTCAGCGGTCTGCCGCTACGATCTCACCGGCGCGCCGCTCAAGCTCACGGCGCCGGTCAGCCAGGCCTATACCTCGGTCTCGTTCTATACGCGCAAGGGGGTCGCCTATTACGCCATCAACGATCGCGCCGCGGGCCGCCGCGTCATCGAGCTCGATTTGATGACGACCGAGCAGCGCGCGCAGTTGCCCGAGGAGGAAGACGTAACGGCCGCGGACCGCCTGATCGTCGAATCGCCGACGCCCACCGGCCTGATCGTGCTCAAGGCGCTCGCCGCCGAGCCGGGCCAGATGGCCAACGCGCGCCGCGCGCTGGCCGCCGCCCGCTGCCGCCCGCAGCCGCTGTAAATGGCGAATAGTGAGTGGCGAATAGCGAATAGCGAATAGCGAATAGCGAATAGCAAGTGTGGCGAGCAGGATGTTTCGCTATTCGCTATTCGCTATTCGCTATTCGCTATTCGCTCACGCGCCCACCGCTCCCGACGGCGGAGTCATCACGTCCGAAATTCCCTCCCACCGCCCATCGTCGCGCCGCACGATCATGTTCGGGCAGGCGAAGTTGATCGGATAGGCGGCACACGTTGCACAGCGGCCGCTTGCCGGGGCCGATCGCGTTCGGCCCGCCGGGGCGCGGGTACAACCACATGATGCCGTTGTTCATCAGAATGCCGGTCGACGGCGACACGTAGCGGCTGCCGAAGCTGGAGAGCAGCGTGGAGGTGAGCGCGACGATCATGCCGTCGCGGTCGACCGCGGTCACATGGCTGGTCGAGGCATCGAGCCGCTCGAGACCGCCCATGGCGCGCAGGCGCCGGTCATAGGCGGCCCGCGCAGCATCGCGGCGCCGACGGCGGCGGCCGAGCGATATTGCGATACGACGATGCCGCTATCCGACCGGACGGCCGGTTTCTCGACCCGCCAATTCTGCGTCACATGATCCATGCTTCTCCCCTACCCGGCGCGGCGCGGGATTTCCATAGCCGACCAAGTTGGGAAGTTGCTTGCGGCTTATTTTGCGATTACGCGAGGCTGCGCGGGGCAAGCCTGACAGACGGCAGCCGCCGGCGCGCCGCATTGGGCGAGATACGGCCGGATGCCGGGCAGCTGCGCCTCGAACCGCTCGATCGCCCGTTCGGCCTCGACGGCGAGCGGCGACGGCGCCGCAATGACGAGGCGCTCGACGGCGTAGCGGTACGAGCCCGCGCGCTCGTGCAGCGAGCGCTCGACCCACTCGATCAGGAAGCGGTTTTCATTGATGCGCGCGAGCGCATTCCCCTCCTCGTCGGGAGTGAGGCCGACAACGTAGGCGAGGCTGCGCGCGCGCTTGGCGTCCATGTCGAGCACCCGGCAAGCCGTCGCCAGGAACGGCCCCAGCAGCAACGCGTCGCCCTTGACGTCGTCGATGAGCCGGGAATAGCGGCCGGCTTCCGACCGGAACGGCAAGCCGATCAGCATGTCGGCATAGGCCGTGCGGTCGAAGAACAGGACGCCGAGCGGGAAGACTTTCGCCTCGCGGAAGCTTGCCACCAGCAGGTTCCACAGGTCGCGGTGCTGGGGCGGCCTGATCAACGCGTAGGACTGGTTGCGCAGGCGCTCCTCGTCATCGGTCAGCGGGTAGAGCGAATGCGGGATGGCGGGCGACGGGAACGCGAGCGGCGCGACCGGCCCGACGTAGAGTTGGCGCGGCAGCAGGCCCTCGAATATGGACGGATCGTCACGTCCGAGATCGCCGGCCGCCGCGAATCCGGACGAGAGCGCAAGCAGCAAAAGCGCGCAGCCGGCGCCGACAAGCGCGACGCCGGGCATTCGATGCAAACCGTGCCGCGCTCGGGCGATCATCGGTCGAGGCCGGCGTTGCGAGCGAGGATCAGCGCGCCGTCATCGCGGGCGGCGCGGCCGCTTGCGCCCGGACGCGCTGCTGGTCCCGGGCTCGAGTCCGCCGGACGGCTCGTTGGAGCCGCGCTCGATGCGAATGACGGGAAGAATGATGATGGTCGCGCCGACGGCGCTGTCGCCGATGCGATCGCCGGTCGCGACGCGCTCGTCGGGGAATTTGATCACCGTTCCCATAAAGC
>DASPZC010000402.1:0-4827 GCA_035636455.1 Xanthobacteraceae bacterium | reverse complement strand
TTGACCGGGCCGGCGGCGCCGCCATGGCGCGCCAGCTCAGGCAGCCGGTGGAGGGCGGCGCGGGCGTTGCCGAACTGCCGCAGGAGCGCATGGAACGTGCGCGCGCCGACATTCTCGGTGCGGGCGAGCCGCAACCACTCGATCCGCTCCTCGTCGCCGAGGAGCCCCGCATTGGTGTCGCGTTTGAGCACCCAAATTCCTCCCTTGCGGCGAGCATCGCCGAGCGCGCGCCGCCCCACAACCCCCGCGGGCCACAGGAATGCGCGCGAAGCCAGTGCTTTTGCCGGCCGACCTGTGGCAAACTCCCGGCTTGATGCCGCCGGCGGGGAAGGACATGACAAAGCGCGTGATCGGAACTTTGCTGCTCGCCGTGGCGCTGGCCCTTGCGGCCGGCAACGCCGACGCGGACGGCGACCGCGTGCGCCGCCACGTGCACCACGGGTCCACGGGCTACGACCTGCGCCTGCCGCCCGAGCGGCACGTGATCGAGGTCGTCGACGGATGGGGCCGCTTCATCATCAACGGCAGCCGGTTCACGCCCAGGGAGCCGGTGTGCCAGGGCTGGACCGCGGGCGACGAGATCAAATTCCTCGCCGGCGAGATGCACGGCCATTGCGCCACCGCGCTGATCCGCAACGTCAGCCGGCGGCAGACCTGCGAGGTCTCGTGCGGGTTTCTGCCGTTGTGGTTCTGACAATCCGGCATCATGGCTGTGCTTGACGCTGCCATGAGCGGCATCTAATTGTTTGAAAAAATAGGACGTCGTCGCTTGGCTCGCGCCGGGCACGAGACCGCACGGCCGCCATATAACCTTTTGTTATATTTTGGCAGAACGAACTCAAAAAAATATAGGAAAATCAATGCTCGCTTATCGAGCCTTGTTTCTCCCGAAGCCGATCTTGCCTTCAGTGCCGCCGATCAGGCGCGCGATATTCTCGCGGTGCATGACGAACACCAGGACGGTGAGCAGCAAGAAGAGCTGCGCCTCCTGGCGGTCGTCGGTCGCCCACAGCACGGCCGGGGTCGCCGCGCTGGCGATCAGGGCGGCAAGGGAGGAGTAGCGGGTGATCGCCGCGACCGCGAGCCAGACGGCGCCGAACGCCATCGACGGGATCCATGACGCGCCGGTCGCGGCAAGGCCGACGAGCACGCCGATATAGGTCGCGACGCCCTTGCCGCCCTTGAAGCGGAGCCAGAGCGGGAACAAATGGCCGAGGAACGCGCCGAGCCCGGCGATGATGGAATGATCGCGCCCCCACAGCCAGTACATCGCCAGCACCGCCACGGTGCCCTTGAGGATGTCGCAGAGCAGCGTCGCGGCGGCGAGGCTCTTGCGGCCGGTGCGCAGCACATTTGTCGCGCCGATATTGCCGGAGCCGATGGAGCGGATGTCCTGCGTGCCGGCAAGCCGCGTGAGGATCAGGCCGAACGGGATCGAGCCGACGAGATAGCCGAACGCCAGCGCGGCGAGATAATAGGGCAGGTCGATCGACCAGCTGATCGGATGGACCATTTTTTATGCGCGAATTTCTTCCGACGATCCAATCTCCATCCTCATCCTGAGGAGCGAGCGTGTAGCGCGAGCGTCTCGAAGGATGGAAACAAACGCGCCTGTCGCCATCCTTCGAGACGGCCGCTTCGCGGCCTCCTCAGGATGAGGTCCGTCACACATACTCGTACACCGTCCGCCCGGCAACGATGGTGCGCACCACGCGGCCCTGCAGCCGTGCCTCGTCGAACGGCGTGTTCTTGCATTTCGACTTGAGCATGGCGGGATCGAGCACCCATGGCACGTCGAGGTCGATCACGATCACGTCGGCGGGCGCGCCCGATTTCAGGGTGCCGCCCGGCAGGCCGAGCAGCTCGGCCGGGCGCGTCGACATCGCCTTGAGCAACGTCGCGAGCGGCAGCTCGCCGTTGTGCACGAGGCGCAGGCCGGCGGTGAGCATGGTCTCGAGCCCGATCGCGCCGGGCTCGGCCTCGGCGAACGGCAGGCGCTTGACTTCGACGTCCTGCGGATTGTGGTCGGACATCACCACGTCGATCAGGCCGGATGCCAGCGCGGCAACGAGTGCCGCGCGGTCGCTCTCCGCGCGCAGGGGCGGCGCCATCTTGAGGAAGGTGCGATAGGGGCCGACGTCGATCTCGTTGAGCGTGAGGTGATTGACCGAGGCGGCGGCGCTTATCGCAAGCCCGGCGTCCTTGGCGCGGCGCAGCACGTCGAGGGATTCCGCGCTGGTGATCGAGGCGGCGTGATAGCGGCTCTGCGTGAGCGCGACGAGGCGCGCGTCGCGCTCGAGCATGATGCTCTCGGCGGCGGTCGGGATGCCGAACAGGCCGAGGCGGGCGGCGTACTCGCCCTCGTTCATCACGCCGTCGCCGATGAGGTCGGGATCCTCGGTGTGGTGGACGACCAGCGCATCGAAGTCGCGCGCATAGGTGAGCGCCCGGCGCATCACCAGCGCGTTGGTCACGCTGCGCGCGCCGTCGGTGAAGGCAAGCGCGCCGGCCGCCTTGAGCAGGCCGATCTCGGCCAGCTCCTCGCCGCGCAGCCCCTTGGTCAGCGCGCCCATGGGATGCACGTGCACGATCGCGGTGTCGCGGGCGCGGCGCAGCACGAAATCGACGATCGCCGGATCGTCGATCACCGGCGTGGTGTCGGGCTGGCACACGACGGTGGTGACGCCGCCGGCGGCCGCCGCTTGGCTGGCGGACGCAAGCGTCTCGCGGTGCTCGGCGCCGGGCTCGCCCACGAAGGCGCGCATGTCGATCAGCCCGGGCGCGACGACGCGGCCGCGGCAATCGACCACCTCGGTGCCTTCCGGCACGCCGGAGGCATGGATGCCGCGCTTCGCCTCGCGCACGACGCCGTCGGCGATCAGCACGTCGCCTTCGATATCGAGGTCGCGCGACGGATCGACGACCCGGGCGTTGGCGAGCAGGATCGGGCGGCGGTCGGAGAGCATCGCGAGACTCTTTACCTCCCCCTGCAGGGGGGAGAGCCTGCCCCGGACTTGATCCGGGGTCGGCGCGCGAAGCGCGCCGGGTGGGGGTGCCTCTCCGCGAGCGCTGAGTTCGCGGCCCACCCCACCCCGTCACCGCGCTTCGCGCGGCGACGACCCTCCCCCTGCAGGGGAGGGTGTCCGCGGCTTGTGGAGAGAGATTTGCTCATCTACGCGTTCGGCAGGGTGCGCGACAGCGCCTCGAGCGCGGCCATGCGCACGGCCACGCCCATCTCCACCTGCTCGCGGATCAGCGACTGGGCGCCGTCGGCGACCGCGGTGTCGATCTCGACGCCGCGGTTCATCGGGCCGGGATGCATCACCAGCGCGTCGCGCTTGGCATAGGCGAGCTTCTTCTCATCGAGGCCGTAATAGTGGAAATATTCCTGCACCGAGGGCACGAACGAGCCGTTCATGCGCTCGCGCTGCAGGCGCAGCATCATGACGATGTCGGCGCCGGCGAGGCCCTCGCGCATGTCGCGGCACACCTCGACCCCGAACCGCTCGATCCCGGGCGGCAGCAAGGTCGAGGGCGCGACCACGCGCACGCGCGCGCCCAGCGTGTTGAGCAGGATGATGTTCGAGCGCGCGACGCGCGAATGCAGGATGTCGCCGCAGATCGCCACTACCAGGCGCTCGATGCGGCCCTTGTTGCGCCGGATGGTGAGCGCGTCGAGCAGCGCCTGGGTCGGGTGCTCGTGCGCGCCGTCGCCGGCGTTGATCACCGAGCAGTCGACCTTGCGGGCGAGCAGCTCGACCGCGCCCGAAGCGTGGTGGCGCACCACCAGCAGGTCCGGGTGCATGGCGTTGAGCGTCATCGCCGTGTCGAGCAGGGTTTCGCCCTTGCGCATGGCCGAGACCCCGACCGACATGTTCATCACGTCGGCGCCGAGCCGCTTGCCGGCCAGCTCGAAGGAGGACTGGGTGCGGGTCGAGGATTCGAAGAACAGGTTGATCTGGGTGCGGCCGCGCAGCGACGTGCGCTTCTTCTCGATCTGCCGGTTGAGGTCGACGAATTCCTCGGCGAGATCGAGCAGGCCGGTGATCTCCTCGTGCGAAAGCCCCTCGATCCCCAACAGGTGACGGCGGTTGAGGACGAAGGAGGATTTCGTGGCGATGTTCATTAAAGCCGTGTCTATAGGGGGAGTCGGCGCCCCCCGGCAAGGCCACATTGCCGCGGGTCCACAGGAACGGGCGGGTCGGCCGGTGGAGGGCGGGGTCCGGCGCTCGGGGCTACGCCACCGCGTCGGCCGTGACGCAAGGGATGCCGAGCGCCCCGAGCGAGGCGCGGGTCGCCGCCAGCGATCCGTCCACGTCGATGGCCCGGCAGGCGTCCTCGACCACGACCGCGGCAAAGCCGCCTTTGTGCGCGTCCTCGGCCGACCAGCGCACGCAGAAATCGAGCGCCAGCCCGGCAAGGATCACGCGCCCAAGGCCACGTTCGCGCAGATAGCCGGAGAGCCCGGTCGGCGTCGTGCGGTCGTTCTCGTGGAACGCCGAATAGGAATCGATGTCGCGGCGAAAGCCCTTGCGCACCACGAGGGCCGCGTGCGGCACGCGCAAGTCGGGGTGAAATTCCGCGCCGGGCGTTCCCTGCACGCAGTGATCCGGCCACAGCACCTGCGGCCCGTAGGCCAGCTCGATCGTCTGGTAGGGCTTGGCTCTCGCATGGGACGACGCGAATGACCGGTGCCCGGCCGGATGCCAATCCTGGGTCAGCACCACGTTGCGCAAGCGGCCGGCCAGGCGGTTGACCAGCGGCACCACCTCGCTGCCGCGCGGCACCGCGAGGCGGCCGCCCTCGCAGAAATCGTTCTGGACATCG
>DASPZC010000401.1:0-7545 GCA_035636455.1 Xanthobacteraceae bacterium | reverse complement strand
CAAACCCGACATTGCCGCAAGAGCCTGCGACGATCCAGCCGGGGAGCGGAAGGGGCGAAGTCGGGGCTCCGCCGCGCCGCCCTTCCCCTTGCTTCCGCGGCGAGCAAGGCCCATTTTCCGCGCAGATTTGCGCATGTTCCGGCGAAGTGGGTACCGGTTCGCCGATAAGAACATGCGCCATTCGATGATTCCAGAGCATGGCCCGTTTCCGAAGGAACGGGACATGCTCTAGACGAACAGGTCAGCCATGTCCGAGAGCGAGCCGAAGCGGATCGGCGTGACGATCGAGCTCAAGCCGCACGCCTATGATCCCGTCACCATGCCCGAACTGTTCGACGGGGTGCTGGCGCGGCGGGTGGTGGCGTTCTTCATCGACCTCATCCTGATCGCCATCCCGGCGCTGCTCGTCGCCCTGTTCATCTTCGTGTTCGGGCTCATCACGTTGGGGCTCGGCTGGTTGCTCTATCTGCTGTATTGGCCCGCGCTGGTGATCTGGGCCCTCGCCTACTACGCGATCGGCTTCGGCAGCGCAGCCTCGGCGACGATCGGCATGCGCGTGATGGACCTCGAGATGCGCACCTGGTACGGCGCGCCCGCCTATGCGCTGCTCGGCGCGGTGCACGCCGTCCTGTTCTGGATCACGGTCTCGGCGCTCACCCCGCTCATCCTGCTGGTCGCCTTCTTCAACGAGCGCCGGCGCCTGCTGCACGACATGCTGGCCGGCACCATCGTCATCAACAACGAGACGCGCGCGGGCGTGCTGCGCGCAAGCCGCCGCGGCTTCTGACCGGCCCGGCCGGGCGGACCGCGGCTTCGGTTGCGGCGGGGCGCCGCAACAAAAGCCCTTTGACGAAACAAGCCCTCCGCGCGATGCTTGCACCTGTGGCCGGGCGGATTCCCGGCGACGGCCGAAAGTCCCGTGACCCGACACTCGCGCGATACGCCGCAGTTCTATCTGACCGCGCCCTCGCCCTGCCCCTACCTGGCGGGCCGCGAGGAGCGCAAGGTGTTCACGCACCTCGTGGGCGAGCGCGCCGGCGAGCTCAACGACCTCCTCACCCACGGCGGCTTCCGGCGCAGCCAGTCGATCGCCTACCGGCCGGCCTGCGAGACCTGCCGCGCCTGCGTCTCGGTGCGGGTGGTGGCCGAGGATTTCCGGCCCACCCGGAGCATGCGCCGCGTGGTCGAGCGCAACGGCGACCTGATCGCCGAGATGCGCGTGCCGGTGCCCACCTCCGAGCAGTATTCGGTGTTCCGCGGCTACCTCGACTCGCGCCATCGCGACGGCGGCATGGCCGACATGACCGTGCTCGACTACGCCATGATGGTCGAGGACAGCCACGTCGATACCCGCGTCGTCGAATATCGCCGGCGCGGCGCCGACAGCCGCCTCACCGGGCGCGGCAACGGCCCGCTGCTCGGCGTCGCCTTGACCGACCTGCTCAGCGACGGCCTGTCCATGGTCTATTCGTTCTTCGATCCGGACGCCGCCGGCCGTTCGCTCGGCACCTTCATCATCCTCGACCACATCACCCGCGCGCGCCGCCTCGGCCTCGCCTACGTCTATCTCGGCTACTGGGTCAAAGGCTCAAAGAAGATGGACTACAAGGGCCGCTTCCTGCCGCAGGAGCGCCTGACGGGGGATGGGTGGATGCGGGTGGAGGGGTGAGCCGAGGAACGCGACCTATCCGCCACCCACGAACGGCAGCGGCACGCCCGTTGCCTGCAGCAGCAGGATCGCGTTGAGGAAAAGCACGACGGTCGCGGCGGTAATCGCCGCGACATTCGTGAGACGGCTATTGGCGAACTCGCCCATCACGTCGCGCCGAGCGGTGAGGATCAGCAGCGCGATCATCGGCACCGGCAGGACCAGGCTGAGCACCACCTGGCTGAGCACGAGCGACTGGGTCGCGTCGAAGCCGAGCGCCGCCACGACGAAGGCCGGGATCATCGTGATGACGCGGCGAAACCACAGCGGCGTGCGGAAGCGGACGAAATCCTGCATGATCACCTGGCCGGCCATGGTGCCGACCACGGAGCTGGAGAATCCAGACGCCAGCAGCGAGACCAGGAACACGCCGGCGGCGGCCGCGCCCATCAGCGGAATAAGCGTGCGATAGGCGGTCTCGATGCTCGCGACGTCGTTGTGCACGCCGTCGTGGAACACCACGGCGGACATGGCGACCATCGCCATGTTGACGAGGCCGGCGACGCCGAGCGCGATCAGGACCTCGGTGTTGGAGAAGCGCACGATGCGCCGCACGTCCGACGCATTCGACGCCGGGATGCGGTTCTGCGTCAGGCTCGAATGCAGGTAGATGGCATGCGGCATCACGGTCGCGCCGATGATCCCGACCGCCAGCGTGACGCCGTGGAGGCCCTGGAGCTGGGGAACCACGGCGTGATAGGCGAACGCGCGCCAGTCGGGCGGCGCGATGATCAGCTCGATCAGATAGCTCACACCGACGATCGCCACGAAGGCGCCGATCAGGATTTCCATCGGTCGAAAGCCCTGGCCCTGCACGAGCAGCATCGCGTAGGTCGCGATGCCGACCACGGTGAGGCTGACCATCAGCGGCAGGCCGAACAGCAGGCTGAGCCCCACCGCGGCGCCGAGGAACTCGGCGAGGTCGGTCGCCATGGCGGCGACCTCGCTCGCGATCCACATGGCGTAGACGACCGGCGCGGGAAAATGCTCGCGGCACTGGCCGGCCAGGCTCACGCCGGTGACGATGCCGAGCTTGGCCGAGAGCGCCTGGAACAGCATGGCGACCACGTTCGCCACCAGCACGACCCACAGCAGCGTGTAGCCGAACTTCGCCCCCGCCTCGATGTTGGTGGCAAAATTGCCCGGGTCCATGTAGGCGACCGAGGCGATCACCGCCGGACCGAGGAACGGCAGCAGCGAGCGCAGCCCGCGGCCTTCGCCGGTCAGTACGGCGCGGGCTGCAGCGATGGTCCGGTCGGATGTCGGGTGGCTGGGCGAATCGTCCATGCAGGATTCCTGGATCGGCCCATCATCGCCTAATTGCGAATAATTTGCAATTGCAGTCTGGCGCGAGAAGCGCCGGCTTGCCTGCGGACCATCGGCGCGGGCTACTTGTCGTCCGCGGCTTTGCCGTTATCCGCGGCGCGGCCGAACTTGTTGATCTTGGGAAACCCTTTCGGCGCCAGGCGCCCGGCGTCGGCGCGATTGCCGCGCCAGTCGGCAAGCTCTTTCAGGGGGACGGTGAAGACACGGCCGGCGGGATCGATCCAGGTGAGCCCGTCCTCGGCCTCGAACGTCTTCGCGTCGGAGAGGCCGCCGTCCTTGTAACGCTGCAGGCGCACGCCGCGCCCGCGCCCCATTTCGGGCACCTGGTCGAGCGGGAAGATCACCATCTTGCGGTTCTCGCCGACGCTGGCGACCAGCTCGCCCTCGACGGCGGCGATCGCGCGCGCCTCGTCCGGCAGATCGACGTTGAGCACCTGCTTGCCCTTGCGCGTGTTGGCGACGCATTCCTCCTCCGCCACCACGAAGCCGCGCCCCTGCCCGCTCGCCACCAGGAATTTTCGCCCGCCGCGGAACGGGAACAGCGCGATCAGATCGGCCTCCTGCTCCATCTCGATGAACAGCCGCACCGGCTCGCCGTGCCCGCGCCCGCCCGGCAGTTTTGCCGCCTCGATGGTGTAGAAGCGGCCGTTGGTGGCGAACACCAGCAGCTTCGACGTGGTCTCGGCGAAGAAGGCGAGCTTGAGCCGGTCGTCGGCCTTGAAGGCGATCGCCGAGAGGTCGGTGACGTGGCCGCGCAGGGCGCGGATCCAGCCCTTGTCCGACACCACGACGGTGACCGGCTCGCGCTCGACCATGGCGGCCTCGATCGCCGCCTCGTCGTGCTCGGGCGCCTCGGCAAACGAAGTGCGCCGCTTGCCCAGCTCGGTCTTCGGCCCGAATGCCGCACGCACCTCCTTGATCTCCGTGGCGACCTTCTTCCACTGCTGGTCCTCGGAGCGCAGCAGGCTTTCGATCGACTTCTTCTCCGCCCCCAGGTCCTTGTCCTCCTGGCGGATCGCCATCTCCTCGAGCCGGCGCAGGTTGCGCAGCCGCATGTTGAGGATCGCGTCGGCCTGGACGTCGCTCAGCTTGAACGCCTTCATCAGGACCGGCTTGGGCTCGTCCTCGGCGCGGATGATCTTGATGACCTTGTCGAGGTTCAGATAGGCGACGAGATAGCCGCCCAGCACTTCGAGGCGATGCTCGATCTGCGCCAGCCGGTGGCGCGAGCGGCGCAGCAGCACGTCGCGCCGGTGCTCGAGCCATTCGGTCAGGGCCTCGGCCAGCCCGATCACCTTCGGGATGCGGCCCTTGACCAGCACGTTCATGTTGAGCGGGATGCGGCTCTCGAGGTCGGTCAGCTTGAACAGCGATTCCATCAGCAGCGCCGGATCGACCGTGCGCGCGCGCGGCTCGATCACCAGGCGCACGTCCTCGGCCGACTCGTCGCGCACGTCGGCGATCAGCGGCAGCTTCTTCTCGTTGAGCAATTCGCCGAGCCGCTCCATCAGCCGCGACTTCTGCACCAGCCACGGGATCTCGGTGACCACCACCACGTAGGTGCCGCGCCCGGTCTCCTCCTTGTGCCAGCGCGCGCGCACGCGGAACGACCCGCGCCCGGTGGTGTAGGCCTCGGCGATCGCCTCCGGGCCGTCGACCACGACGCCGCCGGTGGGGAAATCCGGGCCGGGAACGAACTTGAGGAGGTTGCGGCTCCGGCTCTTCGGATGCTCGATCAGGTGCAGCGCGGCGTCGCACAGCTCGGCGGCATTGTGCGGCGGGATCGCGGTCGCCATGCCGACCGCGATCCCCTGCGCGCCGTTGGCGAGCAGATTGGGGAACGCGCCGGGAAGGACGACCGGCTCCTGCGACTGGCCGTCGTAATTGGGGCGGAACTCGACCGCATCGTCCTCGATCCCGTCGAGGAGGAGGCGCGCGACTTCGGTCAGGCGCGCCTCGGTGTAGCGGTGGGCGGCCGGGTTGTCGCCGTCGATATTGCCGAAATTGCCCTGCCCGTCGATCAGCGGATAGCGCGAGTTGAAATCCTGCGCCAGGCGCACCAGCGCGTCGTAGATCGCCTGGTCGCCGTGCGGATGGAAATTGCCCATCACGTCGCCGACGATCTTGGCCGACTTCTTGAACGTGGCGCCGGGGTCGAGGCGGAGCAGGCGCATGCCGTAGAGGATGCGCCGGTGCACCGGCTTGAGCCCGTCGCGCGCATCGGGCAGCGCCCGGTGCATGATGGTCGAGAGCGCATAGGCGAGGTAGCGCTCCTCGAGCGCCTCGCGCAGCGCGATCTCCTGGATGTCGCCGTGCTCGTCGGGGGGAATCAGCCGTTTGCCCATGGACGATCAGGTACTGCGGCGCGCGCCGATGAACAAGGTATGAACGGATGCGCCATGGTTTGTTCCGAACTTATCGGCTAGTCTGCCCGCGGATTCGGCCGGCTCTTCGGGGACAAGCGTGCCGGGCAGGCCGATGGGGTACGGGTAGCACAAGGAGGAAGTAATGCGGACGATCTTGATTGCGATGATTGCGGCAGCGGGAATAGGCCTGCTGGGTGCGTCAGGCGCGTCGGCCATGCCGCTCAACGGCTTGTCGACCCAGGATCTGGCGATCGTCACCGATCAGGTGACGAAGGCTGGATGGCACGGCCGCTGGCGCAGCCACTGGCGCTGGGGGAGCCGTGGCGGACATTGGCGCTGGGGCAGCCGTGGCGGGCACGGGCGCTGGGGGAGCCGCTGGTAGCTTCCGTCGGAATGATCGAGGCCATTTAGGCGATCATCAGCTCAAGGGCCCCGTCGCGGTTTGCGGCGGGGCCTTTTACATTTGATGCCGTCGTCCGCGGCTTCCGCAAGCGATTGCCCGCCGATCGCGAGCGGCGCGTTGCAACATGAATGGCGGTTCAGCAAGACAATGGAAACGTTGATTTTTCCCGCGACGGCAGGGAACGGGATTTGGCGGTGTTAGTTCCACTATGGCGTATTTGATCGGGACCCGCGCCGTCGCAACCTGCGCTACGCGGTTTCCGCAGACGCCGTAACCGCAAAGGAGGAAGCCGAGATGCGAACCATCTTGATCGCGATGCTGGCCGCAGCAGGAATTGGCCTTCTGGGCACCACCGGGGCGTCAGCCATGCCGCTCAACGGCTTGTCGACCCAGGATACGCCCGTGGTCGATCAGGTAACGAAGGCCGGATACGGGCATGGCCGCTGGCGCAGCCACTGGCGCTGGGGCAGCCGCGGCGGCGGGCACTGGCGCTGGGGCAGCCGTGGCGGGCACTGGCGCTGGGGCAGCCATGGCGGCCACGGGCGCTGGGGCAGCCGCTGGTAGGTTGACGGCAACGGTCGTCGACAGCGCGGGCCGGGACGTGTAACCGCAGTCCCGGTCCGGTTGCGGCGTTGTGGTGAATTCGTCTCGCCGCCGTGGCGATCAGGCCGCGGCGGCGATGCGATGTTCATTTGCGGTAGACGGTGCCCAGGCCAAGGGCCGGGTTGCGTTCGAAGAAGCCATCCGGCCGGAAAACCACCGACAGCCTGGCGTTCGCCATCACCGGGTAGTCCTCCGGGCGCGGCACGTGCGTCTCGCCGAGCGAATACCAGACGACGATGTCCTTGTCGTAGACCGACTCGTCATTGGCGTAATGGTAGAGCGTGTCGGTGTAGTTCGTGCCCGCCTGACCGGGGTGCCGGCCGCCGGCGTAGAGTTGGCCGTCACGATACGGCGTCACCCAGAAATGGTGGAAGGTGAAGCCGACCGCCTCCTGTTCGCGCGAGGCGCCGAACATCGTCGTCGCGCCGTCGACCGGCACGAGCGTGTATCCGACCGGGCGCCCGCCGCTGCGCACCGATGACGGATTGTAGATGGTCCAGGTGCGCGATGTTTCTTCGTTCGCGTCGCGCTTGGCGTCCCCCGCCTTTCCGAACACCGTATGGGCCGTGGTGAAAAAGCGGTCGGCGCCCGCATCGTTCTGCGGTTGTCCGCCGTTCGCCCGCTGCAGATTGTTCTCCATCACGGCGTTGGCGGTGCCGTCGATGTCGAAATCGAGCCGCAGATTGAACCAGTGCTGATGATTGATGCCGACCAGATTCGGATGCACCCGGGTGCCGTACCGCTCCTCGCCGTTCGACACGTAGGTGCGGCTCTCGCCATCGGGCCCGGGCCCCGACGCGACCGCCCGGCACACGCTGCAATCCTTTGTCGCGACGAACTTCGTCAGGATCTCGCCGGCGAGCTCCGCCTCGAAGGCGAACGAGCCGTCCTGCTTGAACACCCAGTTGAAGCCATAGACGTAGTTGCCGAGCGAGGCCATGAACCCAATGACGAGCTCGGTCGCGCGGGCGTGAAAGCTCAGGTTGCCCTGGCGATAATGCACGAGCCCGCCGGCATCGCGCTCGTAGACGTAGATCCTGTCCTTGAACACGCTGCTGAACCGGGGCTTGCCCGGATCGGGCATCACCGGGCTCACCGTCGCGGCGTCCGCCGGCACCTCCCGCCCCGGGCGGACATCC
>DASPZC010000400.1:0-20820 GCA_035636455.1 Xanthobacteraceae bacterium | reverse complement strand
TGCTCGCGACCGCCAATTCGGCGATCGCCGCCGTCGATCGCCTCAAGGAGCGCGGCTGCCGCAACATGCGCTTCCTCTGCCTGCTCGCCGCGCCCGAGGGGATCGACAAGTTCCATGCGCATCATCCCGACGTCCACATCTGGACCGCCGCGATCGACGACCATCTCGACAGCCACGGCTACATCGTGCCGGGCCTCGGCGATGCCGGCGACCGGGTGTACGGGACGAAATGAACCGCCGCTTCAAATGCGCGGAATCCGCTTAACCTGTCGTTTGCCGTGCGGGCCGAATGTGGCGCCGGGCGGACCCGCATTAGGGTCGCGCTTGCCGGTTCATGCTGTGATAGCGCCGGGTTTTTCTCGCATCGGCCGATCATGCGGAACATCATCCTCTTTGCCGTCGTCGCGCTCGTCGCCGCCGGCTTGGCGCCGCGCTTCATCGACAAGATGGGCGCGGTCCCGGCAGCGGTCCCGGCGAAGGCGGCCCCGGCCGTGGCGCCTGCGCCGGCCTACGCGGGCGGCCCGCGCACCGTCGTGATCAGGCCCGACGACCGCGGGCATTTCGCGGTCGAGGGCGTGGTCGACGGCCGGCGCCTCGGCTTCATGGTGGACACCGGCGCTTCCGTCATCGCGCTCACCCAGCGCGACGCTTCACGGCTCGGCTATCATCCGGCGCAGCGCGAATATCGCGCCTCCGTGCGCACGGCGAACGGCACCGTGCGCGCGGCGCCGGTCAGCCTCGGCATGGTCGAGGTCGGCGGCGTCATGGTGCGCGACGTCGATGCGCTGGTGTTGCCCGAGGAGGCGCTGAGCGAAAACCTCCTCGGCCTCTCGTTCCTCTCTCGCCTGCGGCGGTTCGAGTACCGCGAGGGCCGCCTCGTCCTCGAAGAGTGACATCGCGCCCGACGCGCCAATTCCGCTACATTCCGACTTCCGCTTTCCACCACGCGACGCTTCGGCTATGTGCTCGCCGGACGCGTCGCGAGCGGGTGAACCCTTGCGCGCCTCTCGCGTTGAATTGCGGCGCGCCCCGGCGCCGCCCGAGGTTTCTGATGTTTCCCAGGCCAAGCCCCGCGCTCGTTCCCAACACCTACGCGTTCGAATCCGCCCCGATGGTCAAGCCCACCGGCTTTCGCGAATACGACGCGCGCTGGCTGCTCGACCGCGAGATCAACCTCATGGGCGTGCAGGCGCTCGGCATGGGGCTCGGCACGCTGATCCATCAGCTGGGCGTGCGGCCCGAGGTCGTGACGGGCCACGATTTCCGCGCCTATTCGGCCGCCGTGAAGATGGCGATGGTGTCCGGGCTGATGGCGGCCGGCTGCAAGGTGCGCGACATCGGGCTGGCGCTCTCGCCTATGGCGTACTTCGCCCAGTTCGCGCTCGACGTGCCCTGCGTCGCGATGGTGACCGCCTCCCATAACGACAACGGCTGGACCGGCGTGAAGATGGGTGCCAACCGTCCGCTCACCTTCGGACCTGACGAGATGGGTCGGCTCAAGGACATCGTGCTCGCCGCGCGTTTCGACCTGCGTGGCGGCGGCGAGTATCAATTCGTCGAGGATTTTCCCGCCCGCTACATCGCCGACCTCGCCAATCGGCCGAAGCTCAAACGCCGCCTCAAGGTGGTCGCCGCCTGCGGCAACGGAACCGCCGGGGCTTTCGCGCCGAAGGTGCTGGAAGCGGTCGGCTGCGAGGTGATGCCGCTCGACTGCGACCTCGATTACACCTTCCCGAAATACAATCCCAACCCGGAGGACATGAAGATGCTGCACGCCGTGTGCGACGAGGTCCGCCGCACCGGCGCCGACGTCGGCCTCGCCTTCGACGGCGACGGCGACCGCTGCGGTTTTATTGACAACGAGGGCGAGGAAATCTTCGCCGACAAGGTCGGCGTGATGCTGGCGCGCGACATGTCGAACCAGCGTCCGGGCGCAACCTTCGTGGCGGACGTCAAATCGACCGGCCTGTTCATGACCGATCCGGTGCTCGCCCGGAACGGGGCCAAGACGGACTATTGGAAGACCGGGCATTCCTACATGAAGCGGCGGGTGACCGAGATCGGCGCGCTCGCCGGGTTCGAAAAGTCCGGCCATTTCTTTTTCAACAAGCCGGTCGGGCGCGGCTATGACGACGGCCTGATCTCGGCGCTTGCGGTCTGCGACATGCTCGATCGCAACCCGGGACGCAGCATGGCCGATCTGAAGAACGCGCTGCCCAAGACCTGGCAGTCGCCCACCATGGCGCCGCACTGTCCCGACGAGGTGAAGTACGACGTGGTCGATGCAGTGGTGAAACATTTCGCGGCTGCGCGCGCGAAGGGCGAGACGGTTGGCGGTCAGCCGATTCGCGATCTCGTCACCGTCAACGGCGTGCGCGTAACGGTCGAGGACGGCACCTGGGGCCTGGTGCGCGCGTCGTCGAACAAGCCCGAGCTGGTGGTCGTGGTGGAAAGCCCGGTGTCCGACGCGCGCATGCGCGACATGTTCAAGGCGGTCGACGCCGTGCTGCGCACCCACAAGGAAGTCGGCGCCTACAACCAGACGCTCTGAGTGCCCGGACTCCGGCCAGCCGTGGCGCCTTCCGCGAAATCCACTAACATCCGGCGCTCAGTTGCGGAGCCGCCCATGCGCGTCGCGATCCTCGGCGCCGGGCCGGCGGGACTCTATCTCGGTTATCTCGTCAAGCGCCGCCGTCCCGATGCCCGCGTTTCGATCTTCGAGCAGAACCGCGCCGACGCCACCTTCGGGTTCGGCGTCGTGTTCTCCGACCGCGCGCTCGAGTTTCTCGACGCGGACGATCCCGCGACCTTGGCGGCGCTCGCGCTGCATCTCGAATCGTGGACCGACATCACCGTGGCGCATCGCGGCGAGCGCATCGGCATCGACGGCGTCGGCTTTGCCGCGCTCGGCCGGCTGAAACTCCTGGAAATCCTTCAGGCGCGCGTCCGCTCGGTCGGTATCGAGCCGAGCTATCAGCGCGTCGTCGCCGATCTTGCCGAGCTTGGCGAGGCCGATCTCGTCGTCGGCGCCGACGGGGTCAACTCGCTGTTGCGCCGAGCGCATGAGGCTGCATTCGGCGCGAGCGTGACGCACTTGACCAATCGCTTCGCCTGGTTCGGCACCGCAAGACGGTTCGAGACTCTGACCCAGACCTTCCGTCGCAGCGACCTCGGCGAGTTCAACGCCCATCACTACCGCTACGCGCCGGACATGAGCACGTTCATCGTCGAGGTGAACGAGGCGACGTTCCGCCGCGCCGGGTTCGACCGCATGAGCGAGGATGCGTCGCGTGCGGCCTGTGAGCAGGTGTTCGCCGGGGAACTGGACGGCCATCCGCTCGTGTCGAATCGCTCGATCTGGCGCCAGTTCCCGATCGTCCGCAACGCACGATGGTCGGTCGATCGCTGCGTCCTGATCGGGGACGCGCTGCACACCGCGCATTTCTCCATCGGATCGGGAACGCGGCTTGCCATGGAAGACGCCATCGCGCTCGATCAGGCGCTCGCCGCCCATCCCGGCGACGTGCGGCAGGCGCTCCAGGCGTTCGAGGCCGCGCGCCGTCCGATCGTCGAGAAGCTGGTCGCGGGCGCGAACGCCAGCGGCGCCTGGTACGAGCGCTTTGCCGAGCACATGGCGCTCGCGCCGATCGATTTCGCCATGAGCTACGTCACGCGCTCGGGGCGGATCGATCTCGAGCGGCTGCGGCAATTGTCGCCCCGCTTCGTCGCGCGCTACGAGCGCGAGCGCACGGGGGCGAGCGCGTGATCATCCCTCCCCTTTCAGGGGAGGGATGGGCGCCTATTTCTCCTCCGCAAAAGTCGCGCGGAACGGATGCGCCGGATAGACGCCGAGGATCGTCAATTCCTTGGAGAAGAATTTCAACTCGTCGAGCGCGAAGGCGAGGCTGCGGTCGTTCGGGTGCCCCTCGACGTCCGCGTAGAATTGGGTCGCGAAGAAATTTCCGTCGACCATGTAGCTTTCGAGCTTGGTCATGTTGACGCCGTTGGTGGCAAAGCCGCCGAGCGCCTTGTAGAGCGCGGCCGGCACGTTGCGCACCCGGAACACGAACGTGGTGATGACGGTGCCGTTGCCGGGCGTCGCCCAGTCCGCCTCGCGCGCCAACACGATGAAGCGCGTGGTGTTGTGCGCCTCGTCCTCGACGTCCTCGGCCAGGATGTCGAGCCCGTAAATCTCGGCCGCGAGGCGCGAGGCGATGGCCGCCCGCGTCGCGTCACCGCGCTCGGCGACCTCGCGCGCCGACCCCGCCGTGTCGGCGGCGACGATCGGCTTGAGGCCGAGCCGGCGGATGATGTTGCGGCACTGGCCGAGCGCCATCACGTGGCTCTCGACCGACCGGATGCGGTCGAGCTTCGCGCCCTTCGGCGCCATCAACTGGTGCCGCACCGGGAGAAAATATTCGGCGATGATGTGCAGCCCGGAGGTCGGCATCAGGTGATGGATGTCGGCAACCCGGCCGGCGACCGAATTCTCGATCGGGATCATGCCGAAATCGCACTCGCCCGATGCCACCGCCGCAAACGCGTCCTCGAAGGTCGGGCACGCAACCGCCGCGTGATCCGGATAGGCCTCGTGGCAGGCGATGTGGGAATTGGCCCCCGGCTCGCCCTGAAACACGATCTTCTTTCGCTCGCTCATGGTCCGTCCGCGTACGCGCTCGCCGCGCTCGAAGTCAACATTCGCCGCTCAGGCTTTCTGTCTCAGCAGGTCGCGCACGCGCGCAAGGTCCTCCGGCGTGTTGACGTCGAGCGGCTCGGCGCCGACCAGCGCCACGTCGATCCGCATGCCGGCCTCGATGGCGCGTAGTTGCTCGAGCTTTTCCCGCCGCTCGAGGGCCGAGGGCGGCAGCGCCACGAACCGCTCGAGCGCCGCGCGCCGATACGCGTAGAGCCCGAAATGATGATAGAGCGGGCCGTCCCCCCACGGCGCGGTCGCCCGGGTGAAGTAGAGCGCCCGCAGACGGCCGGGCGCGACCGTCGAGCCCACCACCTTGACCATGTGTGGATTGACGCGGCCGGCCTCGTCGCGGATGTCCGTCGCGATCGTCCCGATGTCGACGGCCGGGTCGGCGAGCAGGTCGAGGGGCGCGCGCAGTTCCGCTGCCGTCAAGGTCGGCATGTCTCCCTGCACGTTGAGGATGATGCGGGCGCGGCCCTGCGGGTCGACGAGCCGCATCGCCTCGTGGATGCGGTCGGAGCCCGAGGCATGATCCGGCCGGGTCAGCACCGCCTTTCCGCCCGCGGCCTCGACGACGGCGGCGATCTCCCGCGCATCGGTCGCGACCGCCACCAGTCCGATCCCGGCCGCCTGCGCCAACGCCAGCATGTGGACGATCATCGGCCTGCCGCCGACCTCCGCCAGCGCCTTCCCGGGCAGCCGGCTCGATGCCATCCGGGCGGGAATCAGGACCAGCACGTCGCCTTCCGACATTCGGGATTCGCCTTCGACGCCTGCGAAAGTCGCAGGTTTTGCGTGCTTATACGGGTTGCCAGAGGCGAGGCAAACCGGGTATGTGTCCGGCCGCCCGGCGTCCTCCCGGTTCCTTCAATTCGCCTTCGCCTTGCGGGAGCAGCGCGCGATGGACTCGTTCGAAATCAACAAGATCCTCGGCGCCATCCTGTTCACTTGCCTGGTGACGCTCGCGCTGAACATCGCGGCCAGCGCGATCTTCACGCCGGCGAAGCCGGAGAAACCCGGTTACGAGATCGCGGTCGTCGAGCATCCGGCCGAAGGGGCGAAACCGGAGGCGGCCGCGCCCGAGCCGATCGGGAAGCTGCTCGCCAGCGCGGCGGTCGACAAGGGCGAGCAATCCGCCAAGAAATGCGCGGCCTGCCACACCTTCACCAAGGGCGGCCCGAACCGGGTCGGGCCGAATCTGTGGGGGATCGTCAGCCGCCCGAAGGGGTCCGAGGCGGGCTTCGCCTATTCGGATGCGATCAAGAGCAAGGGCGGCACCTGGACGATCGATGACCTCAACGCGTTCCTCGCCAACCCGCGCGGCTATGCTCCCGGCACCAAGATGACGTTCGTCGGGCTGCCCAAGGCCGGCGAGCGCGCCGACATCATCGCCTATTTGAACTCGCTCGCGGACAATCCCGCGCCCTTGCCCAAGGCGGCGCAGAACGCGTCCGGCTTCGCGACCCAGTAGACGGCCGGTCGTGCGGCGGCCGGGCTCTTGTCCGGCCGCTTCGGCTCGCCGCACGCGTTCTCACCGGATTGTCACCCCGGCCGGGTAGCCGGGGCCGGAAAAAACGACATAATCGCCGCGAACTTTTGCGCCGTGCAGCCGTATTCCTTTCGTTGAGGAGCATGAGGTGAAGCCGACCCGCCGCACCATCGTCAAAGCCGCCGGATTTGCCCTTGCGGCGCCGGCGTTCTCCGCCTTCGCGCCGCGGGCGGGGAGGGCGCAGGAACGAACGTGGCGGCATGGGCTCTCGCTGTTCGGCGAGCTGCGTTACCCGCCCGGCTTCAAGAACTTCGAATACGTCAACCCGAATGCTCCGAAGGGCGGCCTCGTGCGCCTCATCGCGGTCGGCACGTTCGACAATTTCAATCCGGTGGTCGCGCTGATAAAGGGGGATCTCGCGGCCGGGATCAACCTCATCTACGACACGCTCATGACCCGCGCGCTCGACGAGGTGGCGACCGAGTATGGCCTGCTCGCCGAGTCGGTGAGCCATCCGGCGGATTTCTCGTCCGTGACGTATCGGCTGCGCCCCCAGGCGAAGTGGCACGACGGAACGCCGGTCGCGCCGGAGGACGTGATCTTCTCGTTCGACGTCTACAAGAAGCACAGCCCGCAGATGGCCGCCTATTATCGCCACGTCGTGAAGGTGGAGAAGAGCGGGCCGCACGAGGTGACGTTCCTGTTCGACGGACCGGGCAATCGCGAGCTGCCGCAGATCGTCGGCCAGTTCGAGATCCTGCCGAAGCACTGGTGGGAAGGAACCGACAAGTCGGACAAGAAGCGCGATATCTCCCTGACGACGCTCGAGCCGCCGCTCGGCGGGGGGCCGTATCGCCTGAAGGAATTCGTGCCCGGCCGCTCCATCGCCTACGAGCGCGTCAAGGACTATTGGGGCAAGGATCTCAACGTCAGTATCGGCCGCAATAATTTCGACGAGCTGCGCTACGAATATTATCGCGATCCTTTCGTCGCGCTGGAGGCGTTCCGGGCCGATCGGGCCGATTGGCGAACGGAGAACAGCGCCAAGGAATGGGCGACCGCCTATGATTTCCCCGCCGTGCGGGAAAAGCGCGTCGTCCTCGAGGAATTCCCCGTTCACGACCGCGGCGTCATGCAGGCCTTCGCCTTCAACACGCGGCGCGACAAGTTCAAGGATGCCCGCGTGCGGCGCGCGTTCAATTTCGCGTTCGATTTCGAGGAAATGAACAAGCAGATTTTCTTCGGCCAGTACACGCGCATTTCGAGCTATTTCGACGGAACCGAGCTTGCCTCCAATTGGCGGCCGGATGCGAAAGATCCGGCCAGCTCCTCGCCGGCGGCGCCGGCGCTTCCCGAGGGCATCGAGCGCGAGATCCTCGAGGCCGTGCGCGACAAGGTCCCGCCCGAAGTGTTCACCACGCCCTACACCAATCCGGTCGGCGGCAACCCCGAAGCGGTTCGCAACAACCTGCGCGAGGCCCTGCGGCTGTTGAAAGAGGCGGGCTACGAAATTCGCGACCGGCGGCTGGTGAACGCCAAGACCAACGAGCCGCTCACCTTGGAATATCTGATCGACAACCCGCAGTTCGAGCGCGTCGGCCTGTTCTACAAGCCCTCGCTCGAGCGCATCGGCGTTACGATGTCGGTACGGGTGGTCGATCCGGCGCAGTACGAGAACCGGCTGCGCCAATGGGATTTCGACATCATGACGGCGGCGTGGAACGAATCGTTGTCGCCCGGCAATGAGCAGCGCGAGTACTGGGGCTCACAGGCCGCCGACGCCCCCGGCTCGCGCAACTATGTCGGCATCAAGGACCCGGCGATCGATATGCTGATCGACCGTGTGATCTTCGCCAAGAACCGCGCGGAACTGGTCGCCGCCACCCGGGCGCTCGACCGCGTGCTGTTGTGGAACCACTACGTCGTGCCGCAGTGGACCTACGGCAAGCAGCGCACGGCGCGCTGGGATCGTTTCAGCCGCCCAAAAATCCTGCCGAAATATGCCGCCTCCGGCTTCCCGATCGTCTGGTGGTGGGATGCCGAGCGCGCCGCGAAGGTCGGATCGAGATAGTGACGCGGCGGCCCCTGAATTTCGAACGTGGCGGACGGCGCTTTACCCGCCGCGGCGTTCTCGTCATGGGCGCGCTCGCCGCCGGCATGACGAAGCCCGGCGCCGTCCCCGCGTCGGACGAGACCGAGAGCCACGGCCTCTCGGCGTTCGGCGACCTCAAATATCCCGCCGACTTTCCGCATTTCGACTATGTCGATCCGCGCGCCCCCAAGGGCGGCGTCTTCTCGCAGATCGGGCCGAACCGGCAATTCAATCAGAACTTCCTCACGTTCAACTCGCTCAACGGCTACATCCTCAAGGGCGACGGGGCGCAGGGCATCCAGTCGACCTTCGCGGCGCTGATGGCGGGGGCGGGCGACGAGCCTGACGCGCTCTATGGGCTCGCCGCGCGCGCGGTGCGCATCTCCGCCGACCGCCGTACCTACCGCTTCCTGATGCGTTCCGAGGCGCGCTTTCACGACGGCTCGCCGCTCACCGCGCATGACGCCGCGTTTTCGCTCGCGATCCTCAAGGAGAAAGGCTATCCGACCATCCGTCAGCTCATGCGCGAGTTCGAGGGCGCCGAGGCGCAGGACGATGCGACGCTGATCGTGCGCTTCACGCCGAATCGACCGCGCGACGTGCCGCTGTTTGTCGCCGGATTGCCGATCTTCTCGCGGGCCTACTATTCCACGCACCCGTTCGACGAAACGACGCTCGAGCCGCCGCTCGGTTCGGGACCCTACAAGGTCGGCCGCTTCGACGTCGGCCGCTACATCGAATACGAGCGCGTCAAGGACTGGTGGGGCGCCGACCTTCCGGTCGCCCGCGGCCACAACAATTTCGATATCGTGCGCTACGAATATTTTCGCGACCGCGAGGCCGGCTTCCAGGCCTTCACTGCCAAGAATTATCTCTTTCGCGAGGAATTCACCTCGCGGGTCTGGGCGACCCGCTACGATTTCCCGGCGTTTCGCGACGGGCGCGTCAAGCGCGAGGAGCTGCCCGACAATCGGCCGTCGGGCGCGCAAGGCTGGTTCTTCAACACGCGGCGCGACAAGTTCAAGGATCGCCGGCTGCGCGATGCGTTGAATTATGCCTTCGACTTCGAATGGACCAACAGGAACATCATGTACGGCGCCTACAAGCGGACCCATTCGGTGTTCCAGAATTCCGACATGATGGCGACGGGCAAGCCTGGGCCCGAGGAGCTGGCGATCCTGGAGCCGTTCCGCGGCAAGGTGCCGGACGAGGTGTTCGCCGAGCCATTCGTGCCGCCGGTCTCCGACGGCTCGGGCCAGGACCGCGCGCTGCTGCGCGAGGCGACGCAACGGCTGCACGCGGCCGGCTACGCCGTCAAGGACCGCAAGCTCGTCGACCCGCGCGGCGAGCAGGTGACCCTCGAGTTCCTGATCGACGAGCCGACCTTCGAGCCGCACCACAATGCGCTCGTCAAGAACCTCGCCATCCTCGGCATCGACGCCTCGGTCCGCCGTGTCGATGCGGTGCAGTACAAGCGCCGCCACGACGACTTCGATTTCGACGTCATCGTGGAGCGGTTCGACTTCGGCCTGACGCCGGGCGATTCGCTGCGCCCCTATCTGTCCTCGCAGGCGGCGGCGATGCCGGGCTCCTATAACCTCGCCGGGATCGCCGATCCGGCGATCGATACGCTGATCGAGACGGTCATCGCCGCGGAATCGCGGCCGGCCCTGGTGACGGCGTGCCGCGCGCTCGATCGCGTCATCCGCGCCGGGCGCTACTGGATTCCCCACTGGCACAAGGCGTCGCACTGGGTCGCCTACTGGGATGCGTTCGGCCGTCCCGCGACAAAACCGCGCTACGACCGTGGCGTTCCGGGCACCTGGTGGTATGACCGCGACCGGGCGGCAAAAAACGAGCGCGGCGGCTAGAGTACCGACGGCGCTGCGCACAGGCGGACGCAATGACGGCCTACATCATCCGGCGGCTCATCCTCATGGTCCCGACCCTGCTCGGGATCATGCTGGTGTCGTTCGCCGTGGTGCAGTTCGCGCCGGGCGGCCCGGTCGAAAAGGTCATTGCCCAGATCACCGGGTCCGATACCGGGGCGACCTCGCGCATCTCCGGCTCGCCCGGCGGAGATTTCGGCAACCGCGGCCAGTTCCAGCCGGGCGCGTCCGACGTCACCTCCAAATATCGCGGCGCCCAGGGCCTCGATCCCGAGTTCATCAAGCAGCTCGAGAAGCAGTTCGGCTTCGACAAGCCGGCCTACGAGCGCTTCCTCATCATGCTGTGGAATTACATCCGCTTCGATTTCGGCAAGAGTTATTTCCGCGACACCCCGGTGCTCGACCTCGTCAAGCAGAAGCTCCCGGTCTCGATCTCGCTCGGCATCTGGCTGACGCTCCTGAGCTACCTGATCTCGATCCCGCTCGGCATCCGCAAGGCGGTCCAGGACGGCAGCCGGTTCGACACCCTGACCTCGAGCGTGATCATCGTCGGCTATGCACTGCCGGGGTTCCTGGTCGCCATTTTCTTCATCGTCCTGTTCGCCGGCGGCTCGTTCTTCAGCTGGTTCCCGCTGCGCGGCCTCACGTCCGACAATTGGGCAGACCTCGCCTGGTGGCAGAAGATCCTCGACTATTTCTGGCATCTGGTCCTGCCGGTCACCGCCATGGGGCTCAGCGCGTTCGCCACCACGACCCTGTTGACCAAGAACTCGTTCCTCGACGAGATCCGCAAGCAATACGTGCTCACCGCGCGCGCCAAGGGCTGCGGCGACCGGCAGGTGCTGTACGGCCACGTCTTCCGCAACGCGATGCTGATCGTGATTGCCGGCTTCCCGGGCGCGTTCATCCATGCGTTCTTTTCCGGGTCGCTGCTGATCGAGACCATCTTCTCGCTCGACGGTCTCGGCCTGCTCGGCTTCGAGAGCGTGCTCAATCGCGACTACCCGGTGGTGTTCGCCACCCTCTACGTCTTCGCCCTGCTCGGCTTGCTGGTGAATCTGATTTCCGATCTGACCTACACCTTGGTCGATCCGCGCATCGACTTCGAGACGCGGGAAGTCTGACGATGGACGCCCGCGCCGAGCTCACGCCGCCGGAGACGACCGCGGTCTCGCCCGTCGGCCCGGCCGCTCCGCCGCTCCGCGGCCGCCTGGCTCTCTCCCCGGTCAACCGGCGCCGCTGGAATAATTTCAAGGCCAATCGTCGCGGCTTCCACTCGCTGGTCGTCTTTCTGGTGCTGTTCACGCTCTCGCTGTTCGCCGAGTTTATCGCCAACGACAAGCCGCTGCTGATCGAATATGACGGCAAGTATTACTCCCCGGCGCTCGTCACCTATTCGGAGAGCACGTTCGGCGGCGAGTTCGAGACCGCGGCCGACTATCGCGACCCCTACCTGAAAAAGCTGATCGCCGACAAAGGCGGCTACATGGTGTGGCCGCCGGTCCGCTACGCCTACGCCACCCATAATCTCGACCTGCCGACGCCGGCCCCGTCCAAGCCGACCTGGATGCTGATGGACGAGCAGTGCCGGCCGATCGCGGAAAAAACCGGCGGCCAGTCCTGCCGCGATCTCGAGTGGAACTGGCTCGGCACCGACGACCAGGGGCGCGACGTGGTGGCGCGGCTGATCTACGGGTTCCGCATCTCGGTGTTGTTCGGCCTCACGCTGAGCGTGATTTCCTCGATCATCGGCGTCGCCGCCGGCGCCGTCCAGGGCTATTTCGGCGGCTGGACCGATCTCCTGTTCCAGCGCTTCATCGAGATCTGGACCTCGGTCCCGGCGCTCTACCTGCTGCTGATCATTTCTTCCGTGCTGGTGCCCGGCTTCTTCGTGCTGCTCGGCATCCTGCTGCTGTTCTCCTGGGTGTCGCTGGTCGGCTTGGTGCGCGCCGAATTTCTGCGCGGGCGCAATTTCGAGTACATCCAGGCGGCCCGCGCGCTCGGCGTCTCCAACCGCGTCATCATGTTCCGCCACCTGCTGCCCAACGCCATGGTGGCGACCATGACGTTCCTGCCGTTCATTCTCTCCTCGTCGGTGATGACCTTGACCGCCCTCGACTTCCTCGGCTTCGGGCTGCCGCCGGGCTCGCCGTCGCTCGGCGAGCTGTTGGCGCAGGGCAAGTCCAACGTCCAGGCGCCGTGGCTCGGCTTGGCCGGCTTCTTCACGGTCGCGATCATGCTCTCGCTCCTGATCTTCATCGGCCAGGCGGTGCGCGACGCCTTCGATCCGCGCAAGGCCTTCGATGCGTGAGGAAAAAGCTGCCGTGAGCGCCGAGCCGCTGCTGTCGATCCGCGACCTCTCGGTCTCCTTCGGCCGCGGCGCCAACGAGAACCGTGCGTGCGCGCGCGTCTCGTTCGATATCCGCAAGGGCGAGACCGTGGCCCTGGTCGGCGAGTCCGGATCGGGCAAGTCGGTGACGGCGCTGTCGATCGTCAAGCTGCTGCCTTACCCGGCCGCGCACCATCCCTCCGGCGCGGTGCTGTTCAAGGGCAGAGATCTTCTCAAGCTTGACGAGCGCCGGATCCGCGAGGTGCGCGGCGACGATATCACCATCATCTTCCAGGAGCCGATGACCTCGCTCAATCCGCTCCACACCATCGAGCGGCAGCTGGCGGAAATCCTGATCCTGCACCGCGGAATGGCCGGCCGGGACACGCGGCCGCGCGTCATCGAGCTGCTGAGCCAGGTCGGCATTCCCGATCCCGCCGCGCGGCTCGCGAGCTATCCGCATCAGCTGTCCGGCGGCCAGCGCCAGCGGGTGATGATCGCCATGGCGCTCGCCAACGAGCCCGACCTGCTCATCGCCGACGAGCCGACCACCGCCCTCGACGTCACGGTGCAGGCGCAGATCCTGAAGCTCCTCAAGGACCTCCAGGCGCGGCTCGGCATGGCCATGCTGTTCATCACCCATGACCTCGGCATCGTGCGCAAGCTCGCCGAACGCGTCTGCGTGATGAAGGAAGGCCGCATCGTCGAGCAGGGAGCGGTCGAGCGCGTGTTCGAAAACCCCGAGCATCCCTACACGCGCGAGCTGCTGGCCGCCGAGCCGAAGCCCGACCCGGCGCCGCCCAAGCCCGCCGCGCCGATCGTGCTCAAGACCGACGACCTGAAAGTCTGGTTCCCGATCAAGCGCGGGGTGCTGCGGCGCACGGTCGGGCACATCAAGGCGGTCGACGGCATCAACATCGAGATCCGCAAGGGCGAGACGCTCGGCGTCGTCGGCGAGTCCGGCTCGGGCAAGACCACGCTGGGCCTTGCCGTCCTGCGCCTGATCTCCTCCCAGGGACCGATCGCGTTCATGGGCCAGGGCCTGCAGGGCCTCAAGTTCAAGGCGATGCGGCCGTTCCGCCGCGACATGCAGATCGTGTTTCAGGATCCCTACGGCTCGCTCTCCCCGCGCATGTCGGTGTCCGACATCATCGAGGAGGGGCTGTGGGTGCATCACCCGCAGATGCCGGCGGCCGAGCGCGAGCAGCGGGTGATCCGGGCGCTCACCGACGTCGGCCTCGCCACCGACACGCGCTTCCGTTATCCGCACGAATTCTCCGGCGGCCAGCGCCAGCGCATCGCGGTGGCGCGCGCGGTCGTGCTGGAGCCGTTCTTCGTGGTGCTCGACGAGCCGACCAGCGCGCTCGACATGCTGATCCAGTCGCAGATCGTCGACCTTCTGCGCGCGCTGCAGAAGCGGCGCGATCTCACCTACATGTTCATCTCGCACGACCTGCGGGTCGTCGCGGCGCTGGCGAGCCGCGTGGTCGTCATGTGCGCCGGCAAGGTGGTCGAGGAGGGCCCCGCCGCCGATCTGTTCGCGCGTCCGCAGTCCCCCTACACCCGCGCCCTGTTCGCCGCCGCGTTCAACCTGGAGACGGCCGGCGAGGGCGTCGTGGCGCAGTAGCCCGACGCGTCTCGCGCAGGGTTATGTCTTGGCGCACGTCGGCAAATACAAACAGGTTACCGAGCCATGGCTCTGCTTCCCGCATCTGCCTGGTCGTCGATGCGATGACTGAGGGCACGCTCGCCCTTCTTATCACCGGCGGCACGGAGAATTGGACCCCCGCCCGCTGGCGCGAACGGTTCATCCGCGTCTGCTCGGATCGTCCGGTGGCGCTTTTGCCCGACGATCCGGTCGAGCCTGCCACGGTTCGCTATGCGGCGGTGTGGAAGCCCAAGCCGGGCGCGCTTGCGGCATTTCCCAACCTCGCGGCGATCTTCAATCTCGGAGCGGGTGTCGATGCCCTGGTGAAGGACCCGTCCCTGCCCGACGTGCCGCTGGTGCGTGTTGCCGATGACGACCTGACCGGCCGCATGACCGAGTACGTTGTGATGCACGTGCTCATGCATCACCGGGGCCAGCGCTATCTCGACGCCTGCCAGCGCGATCGCGTGTGGGCGCCGAAGGCGCAGCGGGCGGCGAGCGCCGTCCGGGTCGGCATCATGGGGCTCGGCGTGCTGGGCGGCCATGCGGCCGAAGCGCTGCGGCGGCTCGGCTTCGACGTGGCGGGTTGGAGCCGGAGCCGCAAGGCCGTTTCCGGCATTGCCGCCTTTGCCGGCGAGTCCGAACTCGCCGCCTTCCTGGCGCGAACGGATATCCTGGTGTGTCTGTTGCCGCTGACGCCGGCGACAACAAGGATTCTCAACCGACGCACGTTCTCCCTGCTGGCGGGCGACGGCCCGCTCGGCGGACCCGTCGTGATCAATGCCGGACGCGGCGGGCTCCTGGTCGAGTCCGACCTGCTGGCGGCGCTGGACGACGGCACATTGTCGGCGGCGACGCTCGACGTGTTCGACCAGGAGCCGTTGCCGGCGACGAGCCCGTTCTGGTCGCATCCCAAGGTGACGATTTCGCCGCACAACGCCGCGGATACCGATCCCGACGCGATCTCCGTCTACGTCTGCGAGCAGATCGCACGCCACGAACGGGGCGAGCCGCTGCGCAACCTGGTCGATCGGCGTCTAGGCTACTGATCCTGCCATCCGCTTGATGCTGGTCACCTCTCCGGCGCTCGCCCGGATGCGGGGGAGCGCGGCCGAAATCGGCTCGAGCGCCACCGCCATGTGGTGCGCATTGGCGTGAACGAACGTCGTCTCGTCGCGCACGATGGCCACATGGCCTTTCCAAAAATAGAGGTCGCCGCGCCGCGGCGGCCCCTCGGCAACGCGATGCCCCAGGGCCGCCTCCTGCATGTCGCTGTCGCGCGGGCAGGACAGGCCGCAGGCCGTGAGCGCGACCTGCACCAGGCCTGAGCAGTCGAGCCCGAGGCTGGTCTTGCCGCCCCACAGATAGGGGACGCCGATGAAACGCTCGGCGACGGCGACGAAATCGGCTTCCCGGCTGTCGCCCGCCGCCAGATGCACCCGCGGCACGTAGCCGCCGGCCGCCGTCACGGCAAAACGATCGTCCTCGCGGACGATCGCGAGCCGCGCGCCGAGGGGCAGCGCGGCGAGCGGCGGCAGCTTGATCGAGGGCCCCGGAAACACCAGCGTGCGCAGCGCCGACACGCGATGGGTCGGCGCCGGCCCGGGCGCCGCCAGCGCGTTGGCGGGCAGGAACCCGACATAGCCGTCCGCATCGAGCTGGCCCCAGGCCCAGCCTTCATCGGTCTCGAACACGGTGACGCGTTCGCCCATCAGCGCCTCCGTGTCTAGCGGAGCATCCGGCGCGGGGGCGCGGCGCAGCGGCGCCTGCGGCTCGACGACCTCGCGCGCTTCGCCCTCGACGAAGCGGGCGGCCGCGATTTTTCCCTCGAGATGTTTGGCGGCGAGGTCGGGCCGCGCCGGCGTCATGCGCGGATCATGCGCCGACATTGGTGAATTTTTCCCCACGCTCACCGCGGCAGCGCCCGCGCCTTGGCGACCAGCAGATCGCCGAGCCGTTCCACCGCGAGCGCGCCCTTGACGGTGCGCTGGATGACGACGTTGCGGCGGTCGGTCTCGTCGCGCCGGCGCGATACCAGGCCGAGCTTGCCCATGCTGTCGAGCGCGCGGGTGATGACCGGCTTGGTCACGCCGAGCTTGGCGGCGAGGCCGCGCACGGTATGCGGCGGCGGATCGAGATAGATCGTCAGCAACACCGCAAGCTGGCGTGCCGAGAGATCCGGCGCGTCGTCGGTGACGAGCGCGTCGGTGAAATCATGCAGCAGCCTGAGCGCCTGCGCCGGCCGGATGTCGACCGCCATTCCGCCCTCTCCCGAAGCGAAATTGTTTCGCTAGAGCATGATCCGAAAAAAGCCTGCCCCGGACTTGATCCGGGGTGGGCACCGGTTTTCCGAAAAGATCATGCTCAAGCAGGACTCTTATTATTTTCGCCGCCGCCGCTGGCCGCAAGCAAATTGCGTTCAGCCGGCGTAGCGCGCCTGCAGCAGGCCGTAGAGCGCCCGCGCCGCCTGGCATTCGCCGCCCTCGGGCCGGGCGGATTTTGCCGAGGGCGTCCAGGCGAAGATGTCGAGATGCACCCAGCTTTTCGCCGCCGCCACGAAGCGGCTCAGAAACAGGGCGGCCGTGATGGAGCCGGCGAATCCGCCGGTCGCGACGTTGTTGAGATCGGCCGTCTTCGATTCGAGCATCGACTCGTAGGGCCGCCAGAGCGGCATCCGCCACAGCGGATCGTTCTCGGTCGCGGCGGAGCCCTCGAGGTCGGCGGCGAGCACGTCGTCGGCCGTGTAGAACGGCGGCAGGTCGGGGCCGAGGGCGACCCGGGCGGCGCCCGTCAACGTCGCCATGTCGACGATCAGCGCGGGCGTCTCCTCGTCGGCCAGCGCCAGTGCGTCGGCAAGCACCAGCCGGCCCTCCGCATCGGTATTGCCGATCTCGACGGTCAGGCCCTTGCGCGAGCGGTAGACGTCGCGGGGGCGGAACGCCGCGCCGGAAATCGCGTTCTCCACCGCCGGGATCAGCACGCGCAGGCGCAGTTTCAGCCCGCGATCCATCGCCATGTGGGCGAGCGCGAGCGCGCTCGCTGCGCCGCCCATGTCCTTCTTCATGTTCAGCATGGCGCTCTCGGGCTTGATGTCGAGGCCGCCGCTGTCGAACACCACGCCCTTGCCGACCAGCGTGACCTTCGGGTCGGCCGGGTCGCCCCAGGTCAGGTCGACGAGCCGCGGGACGCGGGCGGCGGCGCGGCCGACGGCGTGGATGAGCGGAAAATTCTCGGCCAGTAGATCCTCGCCCACGACCGAGCGGATCGCGGCGCCGTGGCGCGCCGCGAGCGTGCGTGCCGCGTCCTCGAGCTCGGCCGGACCGAGGTCGTTCGCCGGCATGTTGATCAGGTCGCGGGCAAGCGTCACGCCCTCGACGATGCGCGTGAGGTCGGCGCCGTCGAGCCCCTCGGGCAATTCGAGCCGCGCGTCCTTCGCTTCCACCGTGCGGTAGCGCGTAAAGCGATAGGAGCCGAGCGCGAAGGCGAGCGCCGCGAGCCGCACGTCGTGCGGTGCGTTGGCGAACCGGTAGGTGCCGGCGGGCAGCAGCCCGGGCAGCCGGCCCGGCAGGAAGCGGTCCTTGTCGGGCTTTGCCGCCGCCTCGATCCCGAACAGCACGCCGGCGAGGCTGTCGCCCGCGCCGGGCAACAGCAGATGCCGCCCCGGCTGCGGCTCGAAGCCGGCCGCCTCGGCGAAGGCGCGCGCACGCGGATCGAGCCCCTCGCGCAGCGACGCCCAGGTCTCGGTGGTGGCGAACCGGATGGGAACCGCGGGCGCCTCGCCGCGCGCGACGAACACGGGATGCATGGGATCGGCCTCGAAGGAGCGGCGGCGGTGCTAGCACGGCGCTGCCGGGTCGGGAAGGCAAGCCGGTCCGCCCGATGATCGCGCGCCGGCGGCTTTAACCGGACATTAGGGTTAACGGACTATTGCAAAGGCTTGGGCCGGGCGGCGGGGCGGCGCGCTCGGCGGAGCAGGGTCATGGCATTGGCGTCTCGTCCCGGCCGTTGCGCGAACGTAATCGGTCCCTTCGTCCTCGCTCCCTTGCTGGCGGTGGGGGTCGTCGGCTGCAAGACCACCGGCTCGGGCGAGATGACCGGGTCGATCGCCGCTCCCAATCCGGCCTTCACGGAAGGCGAATGGCGGCGCGAGGTCCAGGCCGCCGGCGAGCTTTACCGCGCCAATCCGCGCGAAGGCGAGGTCGCGATCCGCTACGCCCGCGCGCTGCGCGCGATCGGCCAGCGCGCCCAGGCCGCTGCCGTGCTGGAGCAGGCCTCCATCCATAATGCGAAGAATCGCGCCGTGCTCGGCGCCTACGGGCGGGCGCTGGCCGATACCGGCAACTATGCGCAGGCGCTCGACGTGCTCACCCGCGCGCACACGCCCGACCAGCCCGACTGGCGCATCCTGTCGGTCCAGGGCGCCGTGCTCGACCAGATGGGTAGGCACGAGGAGGCGCGGCGCTACTATGCCAGCGCGCTCAGGCTTGCGCCCGACGAGCCCTCGGTGCTGTCCAACCTCGGCCTGTCCTACGCGCTGTCGAAGGAGCTCCCGCAGGCGGAAGACACCTTGCGTCGCGCCGCCCGCAACGGCCGCATCGACGCGCGCGTGCGCCAGAACCTCGCCCTGGTGGTGGGCCTGCGCGGGCGCTACGAGGAAGCGGAAGCGATCGCGCGCGCCGATTTGCCGCCCGAGGAGGCCGCCGCCAACGTCGCCTACCTCAAGCAGGTGGTGGCGCAGCCGAGCAATTGGAGCAAGGTCCCGCGGCCGAGCGCCGCCGCCCCCTCGCCTCCGCGCACGTGACGTTGGAATCCCTCCCCTGAAAGGGGAGGCATTCTCAATTCAACGCCATCACCTTGATGGCCGCCGGGCCGAGGATGACGACGAACAGCACCGGCAGGAAGAACAGGATCATCGGCACGGTCAGCTTGGGCGGCAGCGCGGCCGCCTTCTTTTCCGCTTCCGACATGCGCATGTCGCGGTTCTCCTGCGCCATCACGCGCAGCGTCTGGCCGAGCGGCGTGCCGTAGCGCTCGGCCTGCTGCAGCGCCACGCAGACCGCCTTGACGCCGTCCAAATCGGTGCGCCGCGCCAGGTTCTCGTACGCCTGGCGCCGGTCCTGCAGATAGGACAGCTCGGCGGTCGTCAACGTCAGCTCCTCGGCCAGCGCGACCGATTGCGTGCCGATCTCCTGGCTGACCTTGCGGAATGCTGATTCGACCGACATGCCCGACTCGACGCAGATCAGCAGCAGGTCGAGCGCGTCGGGAAAGGCGCGCCGGATCGAAAGCTGCCGGCGCTGGATCTGGTTCTTCAGGATCAGATAGGGCAGCTGCATGCCCAGGTAGGCGGCGCCGATGCACAGCGCGAACTTGATCAAGGGCGGCTGATCGATCTTCAGGATGCCGAACAGATAGACGATCGCCGCGACGAACGCCACGCTCGGCGTCACCATGCGGAAGAACAGGTAGGCGATATAGGGCGCCTGCCCGCGATAGCCGGCCTGCACCAGCTTGGCGCGCGCCTCCTCCTGCCCGACCCATTTGGCGAGGTTGAACTGGTCGACGATGGTCTTCATGTACTGCTTGGGCGACTTGCGCAGCGAGACCTTTTCGCCGCGCGTCATGCGCTCGCGCTCGCGCTGGCGGATCTTCTCGCGTTCGAGCGCCACCGCCTTGAGCCGCCGATCGAGATTGTCGCCGGCCAACAGCGGCATCGCCAGCGTGATCACGGTCGCACCCGCCGCGATCGCGGCGAACAGCATGGCGAGCAGCCGCGTGTCGTGTAGCTTCTCGATCAGGAAATCGATCATTGCACGCGCTCAGAAATCGAAGTTGATCATCTTCTTCATCACCATCACGCCGATCGACATCCACACCGCGCAGGCGGCCAGCATCATGCGGCCGAGCGGCGTGGTCCACAGAAGCTCGATGTAGTTCGGGCTGGTGATGTAGACGAGGAGCATCACGGCGAGCGGCAGCGAGCCGATGATCGTCGCCGAGGCCTTGGCTTCCATCGACATCGCGTGGATCTTGGCCTGCATGCGCTTGCGGTCGCGCAGCACGCGCGACAGGTTGCCGAGCGCCTCGGACAGGTTGCCGCCGGCCTTCTGCTGGATCGAGATGACGATGCCGAAGAAATTGGCTTCCGGCACCGGGACGCTGTCATAGAGCCGCCCGCAGGCCTCGCCGAGCGGCATGCCGATGGTCTGCGTCTCGACGATCGAGCGGAACTCGCTCTTGACCGGCTCCGGCGCATCGCTGGCGATCACCCTGAGGCAGTCGCCGAGCGGCAGGCCGGCCTTGACGCCGCGCACGATCACGTCGACCGCGTCGGCGAAAGCTCCGAGGAAGCGCCGCTCGCGCCGTTTTTTCAGGAAAGCAAGGATCCACCGGGGCAGCCCGAGCGCGGCGGCGAAGCCTATGCCCAGCGCCACGAGCAGCCCAAGACCGCCCACGAAGCTGACCGCGAAGCCGAAGAGCCCCAGTCCGGCGCTGATCAGGAGGAACTGGCGCTTCGACCAGTTCAGTCCGGCCTGGGCGATGCGCACGGACAGCGGCGGCGACTTGGGCTTCCTGCTGCGGATGTCCAGTTCCTTGAGCGTTTCCTCGACCTGCTCGCGCCGAGCTTTCGGGGCGCCGCGCGCGGCCGTCGTCACGCTGGCCGGTTGCGTCCGCGA
>DASPZC010000399.1:0-5895 GCA_035636455.1 Xanthobacteraceae bacterium | reverse complement strand
GGTTTCTGGGATCACTGGGTCCCCAACGCCAACAAAGCCTCCGAAGCCCTCGTCAACGAGTGGGCCGCCAAGGAGAAGGTCGAAGTCCAGATCGACTACATCCCCTCGACCGGGGACAAGAACCTCATCACCATCGCGGCGGAAGGCCAGGCGCGCTCCGGCCACGACATCTTCGCGTTCCCCACCTGGTACCCGCACGCCTATGCGGAGAGCCTGGTGCCGGTCAACGACATCATGGAACCGCTGATCAAGCAGAACGGCGCCGTGAACGACACCGTCACGTATCTCGGCCAGGCGAATGGAAAATGGCTTGGCGTGCCGGCGACAATCGGCTCGCAGATCAAGGGGCCTTGCTCGCGCATCGATCTGATGAAACAGCATGCCGGCATCGACGTGCAGGCGCTCTATCCGGCAGGCGCCCCGCCGAAGGCCGACGCCTGGACCCTCGACGCGCTGCTCAAGGCCGCCGAGGCATGCCACAAGGCGGGCAGCCCGTTCGGCATCGGGCTCGGCACCACGGCGGACTCGGTCGATACCGCCGGCGCGATCTTTCATGCCTTCGGCGCCGCGTTGGTCGACGCCAAGGGCAACGTCACGGTCAAGACCGACGCGGTGCGCCAGGCCCTCGACTATTACACGCGGCTCGCGCGCTTCTTCCCGCCCGACGCGCCGGCATGGGACGACGCCTCCAACAACAAATGGCTGGTCGCCGGCAAGGGCGCGCTCATCATGAACCCGCCGAGCGCCTGGGCGGTGGCCAAGCGCGACGCCCCGCGGGTCGCCGCGCAGCTGTGGACGCACGGCTTCCCGTCCGGCCCGAATGGACGCTTCGCGCCGTGCGTGCCCTATTTCTGGGGCATCTGGAACTTCAGCAAGAACAAGTCGGCGGCGAAGAGCCTGCTCACCCATCTGTCGTCGCGATCATCGGTGGAGAAGATGGTGGCGGCGAGCCAGGGTTACGACCTGCCGCCGTTCGCGAGCTTCACCGACTTCAAGACCTGGGCCGAGGAAGAGCCGCCCAAGGGCACGCTCTATCACTATCCCAATCCGCACAATCACCAGGTCCTGTCGATCGCCGGCGCGCCGGCCCCGCCCAAGATCGCCGTGCAGATCTACATCCAGGGCCTGATGACCAAGATGACGGTGCGTCACCTGCAGGGCGAGCCCATGGAGAAGACCCTCTCATGGGCCGAGGGCGAGGTCGAAGGCTACATGCGCACGTGAGAGACTTTCCCCGGATGCGGCGCAGCGTGGAGCGAAGCGTAACGGTGCGCCGCTGATCCGGGGTCCAGCGTTGCAACATTTGGACCCCGGGTCTGCACCACTCCGCTGTGCTACGTGCTGCGCTGCGCCCGGGGAATGATGAGAGGTAGGATCTCCCATGGCCGATCTGGTGCTTGGCAGGATCCACGCGGCGGCGGGCGCGCGGCGGCGCTCGAGCCTGCGCAAGGCGATGCAGCGCAGGTCGACCACCGCCTTCCTCATGACCTTGCCGCTCATCCTGTTGATCGCGCTGCTCGTGGTCTACCCCGCGTTCTATTCCGTGCACCTCGCCACGCTCAACCGCTCGATGGAGCGCTTCGTCGGCCTTGGCAATTTCGAATTCCTGTTCAAGCGCGAAACCTTCTGGATGGTGGTGAAGCAGTCGTGCATCTTCGCCCTCACCGCGGTGCTGTTCAAAGCGCTGCTCGGCTTCATCATCGCCCACTTCGTCCACAACATTCCGGCCAAGGGCCAGCGCAAGTGGCGCGGCATGCTGCTCGTGCCGTGGGTGATCCCGCCGGCGATGAGCACCCTCGCTTGGCTGTGGCTGTTCGATCCTTCCTACAGCGCGTTCAACTGGATCATCGACAAGCTCGGCGGCGGTCCGATCCCGTGGACCGGCGACGCGATGTGGGCCCGCTTCTCGATCATCCTGGTCAATATCTGGATCGGCGCGCCGTTCTTCATGATCATGTATCTCGCCGCGCTCAAGTCGGTGCCCGAGCAGCTCTACGAGGCCGCGGCGGTCGACGGCGCCAACTTCTGGCAGCGCACCTGGTATGTGACCCTGCCGATGATGCGCAACATCATCGCCATCACCGCCCTGTTCTCGCTGATCGTGACCTTCGCCAATTTCGACATCGTGCGCATCCTCACCGCCGGCGGCCCGATCGACCTGACGCACATTTTCGGCACCTGGTCGTTCCGCGTCGGCATCGAGGTCGGCGATATTCCGCTCGGCGCCAGCGTGTCGCTGTTCATGGTGCCCATCCTCGCCTTCGCGGCGATCTTCATCCTGCGCGACATCCACCGGCGGGGGAACGAGTCATGACCGCGATCACCGCCCCGGCCGCAACCGCGCCCGTCGCGACGCGCCGACGCAGCGGCAGCCTCAGCCGCGAGCGCCGCTGGGCGCTGCGCTGGTCGTACTTCTTTCTCGTCCTGTTCGTGATCTTCTTCCTGACGCCGCCGGTCTACATGCTGATCACCTCGCTCAAGACCAGCGCCGAGATTTCCGCCGCCACCAATCCATGGTGGGTGTTCGGTCCCACGCTGGGCAACTACGTCGAGCTGCTCTCATCCCAACAGTACCTCACGTTCTTCCGCAATTCGGCAATGGTCTCGCTCGTCGTCGTCATCGCCACCATGCTGATCGCCGTGCCCGCCGCCTTCGCGCTGTCGCGCATGCGCTTCTGGGGTTCGGCCACCTTGGCGACCGGCGTTTTTCTCACCTACCTGATCCCCGAGACCCTGCTGTTCATCCCGCTGTTCAAGATGTTCACCGTGATCACCGACTGGACCGGCATCGAGCTGATCAATCGCTGGTATGTGCTGCTGATCGTCTACCCGACCCTGACCGTGCCGTTCTGCACCTGGGTGATGATCGGCTACTTCGCCTCGATCCCGCGCGAGCTCGACGAGGCGGCGCTGATCGACGGTGCCAACTACCGCCAGGTCCTGCTCCGGGTGTTCATCCCGGTGGCGCTGCCCGGCCTGATCGCCGCGACCATCTTCGCCTTCACGGTGAGCTGGGCGCAGTTCCTCTATCCGCTCGCCTTCACCACCTCGACCGACCAGCTGGTGCTGCCCGTGGGCATCATCACGTCGTTGATCAAGGGCGACGTGTTCAACTGGGGCCAGATCATGACCGGCGCGCTGCTCGGCGCCGCCCCGCCGCTGATCATCTATGCGTTCCTGATGGATTATTACATCGCCGGCCTCACGGCAGGGGCGACGAAGGGGTAGGGGCGTTTCCCGGGCGCGCCGCAGCACGAAGTGGTGCGGCGCAGACCCCGGGGTCCAAATGACGAGATAACAAACCTGGACCCCGGATCAGCGGTGCACCGTGCCGCTTCGCTCCACGCTGCACCGCATCCGGGGAACGCCGCGTCAGCCTCTCCGCCCCGGCACCATGAAATCGAAATCGCAGCCCTCGTCGGCCTGCAGCACGGCCTGCTGGAACAGGCGGGCGTAGCCGCGTTCGGCGCCGGGACGGATAGGCGGCGGCGCGGCTGCCTTGGCGCGCTTTGCCAGCTCGGCGTCGTCGACCAGAAGCTCGATCCGGCGCGCGGGGACGTCGAGGCGGATGCGGTCGCCGGTCTTGACCAGCGCGAGCGGGCCGCCGGCCGCGGATTCCGGCGTGACGTGCAGCACGATGGTGCCGAACGCGGTGCCGCTCATGCGCGCGTCGGAAATGCGCACCATGTCCTTGACGCCCTGCTGCGCCAGCTTCTTGGGGATCGGCAGGTAGCCGGCCTCCGGCATGCCGGGCGCGCCCTTGGGGCCGGCATTGCGCAGCACCAGCACGTCCTCGGCACTGACGTCGAGCGCCGGATCGTCCATGCGGGCGGTCATGTCCTCGATCGAGTCGAACACGACCGCGCGGCCCGTGTGCTGCATCAGCTTGGGGGTCGCGGCGGATTGCTTGATGACGGCACCGCGCGGGGCGAGGTTGCCGCGCAGCACGCACATGGCGCCTTCCTGCTTGAGCGGATTGACGCGCGGGCGGATCACGGTCTGGCCGGGCACCTGCTCGGCGCCCGCGACGGCGTCGGCGAGCGTGCCGGCGACCGTCGGCGTGTCGAGGTCGAGCAGGTCGGCGATCTCCGCCATCAGCCGCGGCACGCCGCCGGCATGATGGAAATGCTCCATGTAATGATCGCCCGACGGCTTGAGGTCGATCAGCACCGGCACGTCGCGCGACAGCTTGTCGAACTGATCGAGATCGATCGGGTGCCCGACGCGGCCGGCGATCGCCGCGAGATGCACGATGCCGTTGGTCGAGCCGCCGATCGCCTGCAGCACCACCATGGCGTTGCGCAGGGCCGCCGGGGTGATGATCTCGCGCGGCCGCGGGCCCTGCTTGGCCATCTCGGCGGCGCGCTTGCCTGTCGCCTCGGCACAGCGGATGCGCTCGGCGTGGGTCGCCGGAATCGCGGCGCTGCCCGGGAGCGACAGGCCGAGCGCCTCGATCACGCACGCCATGGTGCTCGCCGTGCCCATCACCATGCAGGTGCCGACCGAGGGCGCGAGCCGGCCGCTGATGGTGTCGATCTCCTGCTCGTCGAGCGCGCCGGCGCGGAAGCTTGCCCACAGGCGGCGGCAATCGGTGCAGGCGCCGAGCACCTCGCCCTTGTAGTGGCCGACCACCATCGGGCCGGTGGCGAGCACGATCGCCGGCACGTCGACACTCGCCGCCGCCATCACCTGCGCCGGCAGGGTCTTGTCGCAGCCGCCGATCAGCACCACCGCGTCCATCGGCTGCGCGCGGATCATCTCCTCGGTGTCCATCGCCATCAGGTTGCGCAGGAACATGCTGGTCGGATGCGAGAACGACTCGTGGATCGAGATGGTGGGAAACTCCATCGGCAGCCCGCCGGCGAGCATCACGCCGCGCTTCGCCGCCTCGATCAGCTGCGGCACGTTGCCGTGGCACGGATTGAAATCGCTGTAGGTGTCGGTGATGCCGACGATCGGCCGGTCGAGCGCGTCGTCGGAATAGCCCTTGGCCTTGATGAAGGCCTTGCGCAGGAACAGCGAAAAGCCCGGATCGCCGTAACTCGTCAAACCTTTGCGCAGGCCGCTGGTCACGCCGAGGCTCCTTCTTCCCCCTCTCCCCGCTTGCGGGGAGAGGGTCGGGGTGAGGGGGCCTCTACAGGATCGCAATTCCGTCGAGGCGCCCTCACCCGGATCGCTATCGCGATCCGACCTCTCCCCGCAAGCGGGGAGAGGTAAGCCTCACTTTGCCGCAAGTTCCTGTATCGTCGCCGCCACGCGCTCGCCGAACGCCTTGGTGCCGAGCGGCCCGCCGAGATCGGGCGTGCGCCATTGCGGCACCGCGATCACGTTGTCGAGCGCCTGCTCGATCAGGGCGGCGGCGTCGCGCAGCGGCTTGTCGTTGCGGCGCTCGCCCAGCCACGCAAGCAGCATGGCGGCGGAGCCGATCAGCGACGTCGGGTTGGCGATGCCTTTGCCGGCAATGTCGGGCGCGGAGCCGTGCTGCGCCTGCGCCACCGCGTGATCGGTGCCGGCGTTGAGGGATTCGGCCAGGCCCAGGCTGCCGGCGATCTCCGACGCCTCGTCCGACAAGATGTCGCCGAACATGTTGGTGGTGACGATTACGTCGAACCGGCTGGCGTCGCGCACCAGCATCGCCGCCATGGCGTCGACGATGCGCTCCTCGTAGGCGACCTGCGGATAGTGCTTGGCGACCGCGCGCACGCACTCGAGATAAAGCCCCTCCGAGACGTGCAGCACGTTCGCCTTGTGCACCGCCGTCACCTGGCTGCGCCGGCGCATAGCCAGCCGGAACGCCGCCTCGGCGATGCGGGTCGAGCCCTCGCGGGTGATCTTGCGGATCGACAGCGCGAGGTCCGCCGTCGGCATGAACTCGCCGTTGCCCCCGAACATCGA
>DASPZC010000398.1:0-3223 GCA_035636455.1 Xanthobacteraceae bacterium | reverse complement strand
CGTCGGGGTCGGCGCCAATGCGCTGATCGGCGGCTCCAACAATACGTTCGCCCTGCAGCCGCTGAGCATCGAGGGACAGGCGGGCGTCAACGTCACCCTCGGGGTCGCCGCGCTCGAATTGCGCTACGGTCCTTGACGGCGTTGCGGCTGCGCGTCCGCCGCGCTCGCGCCGCCTGAGCGGGAGCGCGGGCGCGTGCGTCTCACGGCCTCGCATATCGGCCACCGCTACGGCACCCTCGCGGTCCTCGACGACGTGAGCTTTTCGGTCGCGGCGGGCGAGATCGTCGCCATCGTCGGCCCGTCGGGCTGCGGAAAGTCGACGCTGCTGCGCATTCTCGGCGGGCTGGAGCGGCCGAACGCGGGCGCGGCGCAGTTGGCGGGCGATCCGCCGCCGGGTTCGCTCAACCCGATCACCTTCGTGTTCCAGGATTTTGCGCTGCTGCCGTGGCGCACGGTCGAAGGCAACGTGGCGATCGTGCTCGAAGACCGGCCTCTGCCCGCCGCGCAACGGCGGACAATGGTGGCGGACGCGCTTGCCCGCACCGGCCTGCGCGAATTTGCTCATGCGTTCCCGAAACAGCTTTCCGGCGGCATGAAACAGCGGGTCGGTTTTGCCCGTGCGCTCGCGGTCAAGCCCGCCGTGCTGCTGATGGACGAGCCGCTCTCGGCGCTCGACGCCCAGACGCGCGAATTGTTGATGGACGACCTGGTGCGCCTGTCGGCGGCGGAGCGCTTTGCCGGAGTCTACGTCACCCACAATCTCGCCGAGGCGGTGCGCCTTGGACATCGCATCGTCGTGCTGTCGCGCCGCCCGGGGCGCGTGCGCGCCGTGCTCGACATCGACCGTCCCATTGCCGAACGCCGTCGAGGCGACCCGGACCTCGAGGCGAAGGCGCACGAGATCTGGGACTTGCTGCGCGCGGATGCCGCCGCGGCCGACCGCGAGCTGATCGATGGCTGAGGAGGCGCCGCGCGCGGTGCCGTTCCGCGGCGGCGGCTTCGCGCCGCGGCTGCGCCATGCGGTGGGCGCCGCGACGCTGACCGCGCTGATCGTGCTGTGGTCGGTCGCGGCGCGGCGCGGTTGGATCAGCCCGATCGCCTTGCCGCCGCCCGAAGAAGTCGCGGCCGCGCTGGTGCGTCTCGCGCGTTCGGGCGAGCTTGCGCGTCACCTCGAAGCTTCGCTGTGGCGGCTCCTCACCGGGTTCACGCTCGGCGCGCTCGCCGGCATCGGGGTCGGGCTTGCCATCGGCCTCGTCTCGCTCATCCGCTCGGCCGGCGTGCCGCTGATCGCCGCCCTGTTCCCGATTCCCAAGATCGCCCTTCTGCCGTTGTTCATCGTTTGGTTCGGCATCGGCGAAGCCTCGAAGATCGCCACGATCGCGTTCGGCGCGTTCTTTCCGGTGGCGATCGCCACCTATGGCGGGGTCGACGGCGTCGACCGCTCGCTGATCCGCATGGCGCAAAGCTTTGGGCTGCCGGCCCGCTCGATCGTGCGCAAGATCGTGCTGCCCGGCGCCCTGCCGGCGGTCCTGTCGGGGCTGCGGATCGCCGCATCGATCGCCATCATCCTGATCGTCGCCGCGGAGATGATCGGAGCGAACGACGGCATCGGCGCCTTCATCCTCGCGGCCGGCAACCTGATGCAGACCGACCAGCTCGTCGCCGGGGTGCTGGTGCTGTCGCTGCTCGGCCTGACCATCGCCGCCCTCATCGGCGCGGCGGAACGCTACCTGCTGCGCTGGCGCTAGAGCGGGATGATCTTTCTTCGAATCGGCATCCCGCTCCAGCTTATTGTTGGAGCATGATCTTTTCCGAAAACCGGTATCCACCCCGGATCAAGTCCGGGGCAGGCTTTTTCGGGATCATGCTCCGGCTGCGGCATCGACACCGTTGCCCGAAAGCGCGGTCCCCTTGCCAGCATCGTGCGCGCCTGAGACGATGAAGCACGGATCCGGCAGAAGGCCCGACCGCGGCAAGACCAGAACGAACGGCCGACGAGGAGGCGGACATGGGACAGGCCGGAGGCAATAGTCCAAGGGGTCCCCGGTGCATTGCGCTGGTGGGCCCGTTCCAGAGCGGCAAGACCACCCTTCTCGAGGCGATGCTCGCCCGCACCGGCGCCGTCCAGCGCCAGGGCGCGGTCGAGGCAGGCACCACGGTCGGCGACGCCAGTCCCGAGGCGCGCCACCACCGCATGAGCGTCGAGGTGTCGGTCGCCTCGACCACGTTCATGGGCGACGCCTATACCTTCATCGATTGTCCCGGCTCGATCGAGTTTGTGCACGACATGCGCGCCGTGCTGCCCGCCGCCGACGCTGCGATCGTGGTGTGCGAGGCGGACGAGCGCAAGGTGCCGCAGCTGCAGCTCGTGCTGCGCGAGCTGGAGGAGCTCGGCATTCCGCGCTTCCTCTTCCTCAACAAGATCGACAAGGCGGACAAGCGCGTCCGCGAGACGCTCAGGATCCTGCAGCCCGCCTCGCGGGTGCCGCTGGTGCTGCGGCAGATCCCGATCTGGTCGAACGACATCATCACCGGCTTCGTCGACCTCGCGCTGGAGCGGGCGTTCATCTACAAGGAGCACGCGCCCTCGATGGTGGTGCCGCTCGAAGGCGAGCAGCTCGACCGCGGCAACGAAGCGCGCTTCAGCATGCTGGAGAAGCTCGCCGATCACGACGACGAGCTGATGGAGCAGCTGCTCGAGGACATCCCGCCGCCGCGCGACAAGGTGTTCGACGACCTGTCGAAGGAGCTGCGCGACGGGCTGATCTGCCCGGTGCTGATCGGGGTGGCGACGCGCACCAACGGCGTGCTGCGCCTGCTCAAGGCGTTGCGCCACGAGGCGCCCAGGGTCGCCGACACGGTCGAGCGGCTCGACGTGAAGCCGAACGGCGACGCCGTCGCCTTCGTTGTCAAGACGCTGCACACCGCCCACGGCGGCAAGATGTCGGTGGCGCGCGTGCTGTCGGGCTCGGTCGCGGAAGGCGCCATGCTGATGGGCGCGTCGGGAACCGCCGACCGCGTCTCCGGCGTGTTCAAGCTCGCCGGTCAGGCGAGCGAGAAGCGCGGTCCCGCCGGCGCGGGCGAGACCGTGGCGCTCGGCAAGCTCGACCACGCCAGGACCGGCGACACGCTGACCTCGGCCAAGCAGCCGCGCGCCGCCATCGCTACGGTGACGCCCTATCCGCCGGTGCTTGCCATCGCGGTCGCGCCGAAGGAGCGCAAG